>CAJQMW010000193.1 GCA_905479535.1 uncultured Maribacter sp.
TTATTCTGGACAATGAAAGGGAAATTCATTCTACTACTATTCCCCTAAATATTGTAAACGAAATTTTCAACTACTGCGCACCCTTAAAAACAGCATTAGGCCTATACTATAAAGACGAATGGTTTGTTCCTGGAAATTCTGAAAGGGTTCAAAAAGAAATAAAGTATACACGGACAAACGCCATTTTCAGACCTACCACTGAAACTCTAGCAGATTGGGAAACCAGAGGTTTAGGCACCCATAAAATAATGTTGATGGGCACAAAAAAGAGCTCGGATGTTCTAATGCCCATCCTAGATGAGAAGCTGGGAAGCGTAATCAACAGCTATCGTTCCAACGATACTTTGATCGAGATTGCCCCAAAAACCGTTTCCAAGCTTACGGCCATAAAGCAACTCTTAAAACCAGAGGAAACCCTGGCGGACGTGCTTGCATTTGGGGATAATTATAATGATTTGGATATGTTGGACTATTGCGGCATTGGTGTGGCGGTCGGTAATGCCAGGGATGAAGTGAAAAAAATAGCGGACTTTGTAACCTCAAACAATACGCAAAATGGAGTGGCGCAATTTGTACGACAGCACCTTGTTATTTGATTATATTTGAAACCCACAACCTTTTCAACAAATTATGGAAAACGCCATGGCACAACCCCTGATTACGAATGATACAGTTGTCTTTGGACTCTTAGCGCTTGCTTTAGGTTTTATTTTTTACACCTCTTCCCTTACCTCTGGTTTTTGGAAAAAATTCTACTCCATAGTACCTGCGGTATTAATGTGTTATTTATTACCCGCAATTTTGGCCAGCAGCGGCCTGATTTCCGATGAAACATCTAATTTATATTTTATGGCAAGTAGGTATCTTTTGCCAGCCGCCTTGGTATTGATGACCTTGAGCATAGATTTAAAGGCTATTGCCAATTTAGGGTCTAAGGCGTTGATTATGTTCTTAACCGGTAGTGCAGGTATAATTATAGGTGGACCATTGGCTATTTTAATAGTTTCCTTTTTTTCTCCGGAGACCGTGGGAGGCAATGATTTTGATGCTATTTGGAGAGGCTTGTCCACCATAGCCGGAAGTTGGATTGGCGGAGGGGCCAATCAAGCGGCCATGTTGGAAATTTTTCAATATAATCCTGAAAAATATGGTGGAATGGTATTGATCGATATCGTTGTTGCCAATGTATGGATGGCCATAATACTTCTGGGCGTTGGTAAGACAAAACGTATCGATAAATGGCTAAAGGCCGATACAAGAGCGATAGAAACCCTAAAAATTAAAGTAACGGAGTTTACGGAAAAGATTACAAGGGTTCCCACATTACATGATTATATGATTATGTTATGCTTGGCTTTCGCGGCAACGGGTTTTGCGCATTTTTTTGGAGACAGAACAAGCGAATTTCTTACGAGTAGCTTCGATGCAATTAGCGATACAAAAAGCTTTTTGTCATTTTTAGGTTCCGCCTTCTTTTGGATGGTGGTTATCGCGACAGCGGTAGGTATTGCCTTATCCTTCACTAAAGCTAAAAATTATGAGGGAGCTGGGGCAAGTAAAATTGGCGGTATGTTCATCTACATCCTTGTCGCAACGATAGGCATGAAAATGGATTTAGGCAAGGTATTGGAAAATCCCGGGCTAATTGCTATCGGTTTTATTTGGATTACCATACATGCCGGATTATTGATCCTTGTTGCCAAACTCATTAAAGCCCCCTACTTCTTTTTAGCGGTTGGAAGCCAGGCCAATGTTGGGGGAGCTGCATCTGCACCTGTTGTTGCCGCAGAATTCCATCCCTCGCTGACATCGGTAGGAGTGCTTTTGGCGGTTCTGGGTTACGTTGTTGGTACCGGCGGAGCATTACTTTGCGCCTACCTAATGGAAGTTGCCTCTACAGTTTAATACATAGGACTTCTTGATATATTCCCTGGTATTTTGAATTACTAGTCTCAAAAAAATATTGATATTTGCGCCTTAATTAGTTTTTATGAAGAATTTTCTAGCTATTGTAAGTATTTTATTTTTGTTGAGTTCTTGCGCCAGTGATACCGAAAACACAATGACCCTTACGGGTACCGTAAAGGGGCTTAAAAAAGGGACCCTGCACTTTCAATATGTTCGGGATACGGCATTGGTTACCATCGATTCTTTGGAAATTGACGGCAGCGATAGTTTCACCTTCAAAACGGAGGTAGAAAGCCCAGAACTCTTTTACTTATACCTGGACAAAAAAGACAACAATGATATTAATGACCGAATAACCTTTTTTGGGGAACCTGGTAATATTAACATACAAACAAATTGGAATACGTTTGACACCAATGCCAAAATAACAGGTTCCGAAAGTCATGAAATGCTAGAGGAATATAGAAAGGTGATGACCGGTATCAATAAAAGGAGCCTGGAACTGATGCAAATGTCCGTTCAAAACGAAAACCCATATACATCGTCGGAGTTAGATTCCATAGAACAAGTAACGACTACAAATGTGAAGAGAGGTTACCTATACGCCATTAATTTTGCCCTTAACAATAGTGATTCTTATATAGCCCCGTATATTGCGCTAAAGGAAATCCCGGATGCCAATAGGAAGTATCTTGATTCCATTTTTAGTGTACTTTCTCCAGAAGTTGCAAACTCTAGATACGGGCGGGAACTTCAAGTATATTTGGAAGGCAACAAATAATAAAAGCATCCGTGGTCCGGATGCTTTTATTCAAAAGACTATAATTTTTAGTTCAATTTATTAAGATCTTCTACTAATTTTTTTGCCTTAACCTCCAATTCGGAACGTACTTCTTTTAAGTGTTTTTGCCTATTCTCCACATCCCTCTTATTGACTTTTGCAATTAAACCGTCAAAAGTGGCAATAGCGCCATCAATGACCTTAGCACCCTCCTTTGAGTTTGGCTTTCCATTGGCCTCCTCAACAATATATACGGCCTCAATAATATCTCCGAGGACATAGTTTATATCTTTTTTTAAATCTCTAATACTTGCCATTCTAATTTTATTTTTTGCAAAAATACAACTTTACGACCGCCAAAGATAAATTTCCAATTAAATAGTGACCTCCAATAGTTTTGCGTTCGAGGTGCTGATCAGAATATTATTGGCCGCAGCCGGGACCAATACTGTTTCTCCTTTTTGTACGGTGGCCTCCCCATCTTTGTTCTGTACTCGCGCACTACCTCCCACGCACATGTAAATGGTAAAGGAATCCCTTTTGGTCACATCTTGGTCTAAACTATTCGTTAGGTGAAGAAAGTTCGTCTTAAAATAGGGGCAATCCACCATTTTATTAATGGCGTCCTTGTCATGCGCATAATCTACAATAAAATCATCTTTCTTTTCATAGGCGATAGCATCTAGGGCCAATTCTGTATGAAGCTCCCTTAGATAACCGTTCTTATCCTTTCTATTAAAATCGAAAACCCGATAAGTAACGTCTGAAGTTTGTTGAATTTCCGCTAAAAGAACACCTGCCCCTATGGCATGAATCTTACCTGTGTTTATGAAAAATGTGTCCCCTTCCTTTACCTTTTCGTAATTCATTAAATCCAGTAACCGATCTTCTTTTAGACTTTCAGAATACTCGGATTTCGTTACGTCCTTATTAAAGCCTACAATGAGATTAGCATCTTTATCGGCATGCATGATGTACCACATTTCGGTTTTTCCAAAAGAACCGTGCCGTTCTTTGGCCAAGGCATCGTTAGGATGTAATTGAATGGACAGGTCCTGTTTCGCATCAATAAATTTAATCAGAATGGGAAATTCCTTTCCAAATCTCTTCACCACGCTTTTCCCTAGCAGTTGTTCCGGGTATTCGTTTAATAAATCCTGTAAATACCGATTAACATAAGTCCCATTAGCAATCATGGAGACATCATCTTTGACCGTTGAGATTTCCCAGCTCTCCCCGGTAATTTCACTGTCACTAGGTTTTCCCAGAACTTCTTTCAATTTTGTACCTCCCCAAAGACGTTCTTTTAAGATAGGCCTAAATTTTAATGGGTAAATATCCATTTGAAAATTTTAATTTTAACTGATTAATTAATTTGAAACAGCCTTTAAAGCCCTTTTCATATGCTCTGATGCACTAATACTATTAAAGACCATGATAATCTTTCCGCTAGCGTCTACTACGTAAGTTTCCCTCCCCGGAAGTAATAAGAGACTATTTTTTACCTTAAAAAGTTTTCT
>CAJQMW010000194.1 GCA_905479535.1 uncultured Maribacter sp.
GATGAAATTTAAGCTCATATTGTTATTTTCTTTTCTAGTTTTTGGCGCTAAGTCTCATGCTCAGGAAGGAATCCCTGTTTATTTCGATTATTTAGCGGACAACTATTATTTGGTCTACCCTTCCATGGCAGGTATAAGTCAAGGTGGAAAAATTAGGGCAACCGCAAGAAAGCAATGGTTCGATGTGGAGGATGCACCTAGTTTGCAAACGATAAATGCCCATTTTAGGTTGGGTGATAGTCCAAGTGGAGTAGGCGCTATCGTTTTTAACGATGCCAATGGGTATCATTCGCAGACCGGTTTAAAATTGACGTATGCCCATCACTTAAGAATGGGCAGCCAGGATGTGAGGGTGTTGAATCAACTTTCCTTTGGATTGAGCGGAACCATATTACAGAGCAGCTTGGACGAAACAGAGTTTAGGTCGGTGACTCCGGACCCGGCCATTTCCGGACAAAAATTGAGTGCTACGTATGCCAATGTGGATTTAGGTATTTCCTATAACTACCAAGAATTTTATACCCATTTTGCCGTTACCAATGCCCTGACGGGAAGTCAGCGTAATGTTTACTATAGGGATCGGCAGGACAATCCGGACCAATTGGTCATTGACAATATAAGAAGGTACCTCCTATCGGCGGGCTATATTTTTGGTAGAAATGAATGGCAGGTAGAGCCTTCGGCTTTGTTTCAATTGACGGAGTTTACGCAAGAAAAAACAATAGATATAAACGCCAAGGTTTACCGTGATGTAGATTTTGGGCGTATTTGGGGCGGGGTATCCTACAGGAGAAGTTTTGATGGAGCACAATTCCAGACGGCAAATAGTTTTGGGGAGCAGCGTTTGCAATTAATAACGCCTATCATTGGTGCCAACATCAATAATTTTATGGTCTCTTACAATTACTCCTATCAAATGGGCGACATCCGTTTTGATAATGGGGGATTCCACCAAATAACCTTAGGGTACGATTTTGGACAGACCGAGCGCAAGTACGACTGTTACTGTCCCGCCGCACAATAATGCCTACCCCAACCGCTTCGTCGCTGAAGCTATTAAGCGTAAGAGACCCTCCAAAGGAGGGGAGTACATATATTTTCATAGCATAGTGTCATTCTTTCGTACCTTAAAATTTACACTTTCCGTTTAAAGTATATAAAACATGGAACTAAAAGTACATCCTTTTACTTTTCTGTCACATCGAGCGGAGTCGAGATGTCATTATCCACAGGATTATAAAGTTCTCGACTTCGCTCGAAATGACAGTAGTAAAGACTTTTTAGACAGCCTTATTAGGAGAGGGGCCTATTCCCAAGTATAATTCTTTGAAGATGCTTGCTTTTTAATGGCGCTTAGCATAACACTTTCTAGTTCGCCCTTACTATCTTCGTTTTGGTTTTTAGCTATATAGGCTTCTCTTTTAGCGTTAAGCTCGTGGATCTCTTTTTGAATTTTTTCCCTTTCGGATTTTTTCTCCGCTACATAAGCTTCAATTTCCTTGTTGGTTTTATCTTTTAGTTCGGACGGCAGGTCCTCTTTTTTGACTTGGCTGATATCAAATTCTTTGTCAGCGGAAGCATCCACTAAGTCCCAGTTCTTATTATTGTACAGTCTGGAGCTCTTACTTACTGCTCTTTTAACCGCTACGACCTCCTCTAGGGCCATGGCATTTTCGTCTTGGGTCATCTGCATTTCCATTTTAGCAGAACCTAATGCTCCGTAGGAAATATAGGTCTTGTTCAATTTGGAGTTCAACTTTATGATGATATCGTCGTAGGGAGTATTAATATGCACCACCTCTCTATTATGGTCTATGGCCATGTACTCTCCTCCGGTCATAACCGCACCTTTCTTCCAAAAAGTATTGATTCCCTGCTCGTAGTTGCCGCAGAAAATAGTATTCACCACTACGTCTTTTTCTTTGGCGTTCATTGCTGCATCCTTGTAGTTGAGCCTACCTTGGTCAAAAGGTTCGTTTCCGGCAATAAAAATCATTTTTAAATTATCTGGATTACTGCCCCAATCTAATTGCTTCAGGGATGTTTGTATAACTGCTCCGCAGAATTCCTCTCCGCCGTTCGTGGTGAGCGAAAAAAGCTTTTCTGAAATCTCATCAAGGTCATCGCTGAAATTTAAGACTTGTTGGATATAACCTTCCCTTGAAGAAAGCCCGTCATTACCGTACTGATATAACGCAATTTGTAGTTTAGGCCTGAGTTCATTACCGCATTTGGCATGGGTAAACTCGTTTACAATATCCCATAGCTGGGATTTGGCCTGGTTGATTAGTCCGTCCATACTGTTACTCGTGTCCAACAATAGGGCAATTTTGACCACATTGTTCTTGGTGTCATCGGCTATTGGACTGGCCTGCGCGATAATGGGTTGCTGTTTCGATTTCATTTTGAGCTCACATCCGTACCCAAAACTTATGGATAATGTTGCAATGCCTAATACGAGTGTTTTTTTAAACTTTTTCATTTTTGATTTATTTAATTGTTGGGCTAAATCTACCCGTAAACTTTTTCTTAGAATAGTTGTTTTGAGTGAAGTGCACTTTTGAATGAGGGAAGTATCCAATACAGTTTTTTTAACCCTTAAAAAGCCATTTTAAAAGACCTTTATCAGCTATTCTCGGTTTTTTAATGTCAGAGGAATCCGCTAAGTTTACAATGATTATACATCATGAAAAAGCATTTATCCATATCCGTAGTCTTATTCCTTTTAGGGGGATTTTCTAGCTTCTGCCAAACCGGTGCGAATAGTAAAAGTTTTGTTGTCAAAGGCGATGTTAAAGCAATGGAAACCCTAACTCCGATCTCAGGTATATCCGTGTCAACCAATAAAGGCACGTTCACATCAACGAATGCTTTGGGAGAGTTCAGGATAAAGGTCAGTTTGGGAGAAGACCTCATTTTTGAGGATGCCCGTATAGAAACCGTTAGGTATCGTGTAAAAAACGATGATGACATCCAAATTCGGGTGGAAGGCTACGGTAATCCCTCCCTTCAAAAAAGGGAAAAAAGTATGATTTCCGGTACAGTGGCTTCTTTACATCAAGCATTCTTAGATTCAGCCGTCCATTACAAAAAGGAGAATATAGCAAAGAGTATCGATTTTATAGCAAAATCGATTGAACAGTTAGGTGACCGGGGCAATAAAAAGGAACTGGCCAGATCGCTCACTACCCTGGGGGAAGTCTATCTATTTCATCAACAATACGATTTGGCCATTGATAATTTCGAGGATGCTTTGGAAGCCAATAAGACGATAGCGACCACATTATTATTGGGAAAGACTTATGTTTTGAACAAGAATTTTAGTAAAGCTTCCGAAGTTTTACAGCCCTTAATGGAAATGAAAAATATGGTGCCCTTTCAACGAGTTTCCCTGTATGAGACTTTAGGCGATGCCAATAAGGGCGAGAACAAGATTAAAGCGGCCTTGGATTTCTATAGTGAGGGATTAAAAGTGGCTAAGAAAAACCAGATAACCCCTAAAATGACCGACCTGAATTCAAAGATTGCCGATACTTATGCGCAGGACAATCAATTGATGGAGGCCGAAGCATATTATGATAATTCCCTGCAAAT
>CAJQMW010000195.1 GCA_905479535.1 uncultured Maribacter sp.
GAAAACTTATTACAAAAAACACACGTTACTGGCAATGTTCTTGCTGTTCAGCTTCCTACGGCTGAGCGCTCAGGCCATTGTAATCAATGCTCCAGAGCCTGCCGATAATCCTAATTTGGCGGGAAACTCTCCATGGACGGCTATTTGCGCCGGTAATGGAGGCTTCAATGAATATTTCGTAAATATTACTTGGGCAGGAACCGCGAATGCTGGAAACGAATTCATTTTAGAACTATCGGACGCTGGCGGAAGTTTTGCCAGCCCAACCACCTTGGCCACGATTACGGATCAGAATACCAACATGGATTTTGACGTTGATTTTGCAGTACCGACGAACACGAGGGGGCAAGGTTACAAAATGAGAGTAAGGAGTACGGACCCCGTAAAGGTGGGAGCAGAGTCCTCCGCTTACAATATGTATTATATGGACGTAACGACCAACCTGAATATTAGTGAGTTGGGTGACGGAGTACCTCCTGGCAGTGTTTGCGCTACGGGAGCGATTACCTTACAGGTCGATAATATAGCCAATCCTGAAACCTATCAGTATATTTGGTTTAGAAGCGGAACTCAAATTGCAGGGGAAAGCGGACGCACTTTGAATGTTTCACAAAGCGGAATGTACAGTGCTTTTGTAGATTACGGTCCTGTATGTACCGGTTCGGGTAATACAGATTCCAATATCGTAGATGTAACCATTGGGGCAACGGGAACCGGGGTTGCAATTAACCCTCCTTCTAAAACCGCATTATGCAGTACCGGTACGGAGACACTTGTAATTAACTTGACCGATCCTAGTTGGAGCTATCAGTGGTATAAGGATGGAAATCCCATAGCCGGTGCCGTAGCCACATCGTATACCGTGAACGCGTCAACAAGTGGGTTTGAAGGGGATTATGCAGTTGAGATTTCAGGTAACAGCATTTGTACAGAACGGTCAGCGGCCGTTACCATCACCAATGCGGATGCGTATACGGTAACAAGGGACAACCCCGCAAACGTAGTAGTGCTGCCATCGCAAACGCAAACCTTAAGCGTAAGCACAACGGCAAACAGCCCAACCTTTAAATGGTTCAGGAACAGCGTTGAAATAGCTGGAGAGACGAATGCCACCCTAGATATTAATCAGGCGGGAGATTATTATGCGGAAGTCTCTCAAACCGGAGGTTCTTGTGCAATAACTACAAAAAATTCAGAAATAACTACAGCAGTTTTGCCTGCTTCTTTTGAAGTCGTTATCGATTATTCTGGAACCTATACAGATTGTGTCAGCACTAGCACCGTATTGGAGGTTACTCTTGTTAATGCAGTTGCGGACGATGGGGCAAAAACGGATGTCACGGCTGACTTAGTTGATGCCTTTACCTATCAATGGCAAAAGGATGGCGTTGATGTTACGGGAGAATTCGGAAAGAACATCAGCTTAACGACGACCACAGAAAACGGAGATTACGTTTTAAACGCCAGTATAGATTCTTATAACGAGACTGCCAATACGCTTTCTGTTCAATTGCTTACCAATGAGACGTTAGCAATTAACAGCAATAGTACCGTGTACTGTAGCACTAGCGATATTGTTACCATAACTACAGCAACGGATTTGACATCGGAAAGTTATGAATGGCAGCGAGACGGAACAGTAGTAAGTACAACAGGCCAGTCCCTAGATGTGAACGCAACGGGAACATACCGTTTGGTTTTGGACCGAAATGGATGTTCGCTGATTTCAAACGAGATAACAGTATCATCTTTAGATGAGAACTTGATAACCTTGGATCCCGCAGGAGATATTGTTATTCCGGAAGGAACTTCCAGGATAGTAACGGCCAGCGGGGGAACTGCTTACAGATGGATAAATAGTACCAATGCCGAAATGAGCACCTCTGATAGTGTAACCTTTACCGAAGAGGGGACGTATACTTTGATTGCCAATATTGATAATTGTGAAATAGTAAGACAAATTAATGTCACTTATTTAGACACTTTTAGGGTTCCTAACGTTATAACCGTTAATGGAGATGGCATAAATGACCAGTGGATCATTCCAAATTCATATTCTAACAAAGCGGATGTCAACGTTATCATATACAATGATAATGGGGAGGAAGTATTGAACGAATTTGATTATAAAAATAACTGGCCGCAAACGTCGACCGCATTTACCAGACAGAATATGGTGTTCTATTATAAAATTAGAAACGCCAGTGAGGTACTCAAACAGGGTACAATTACCGTAATACGCTAAAATTACCATGCTACCTAAAACACATCTACTGTTTTTATTTATACTTCTTGCCCTTGGGATTACAAAAATCCAGGCGCAAGAGGACAATCCTTATTTTGGGTACGAAGTTCCGTCCCAGAACTTATTGAAGTACAATAGGTTTTTGATTAACCCCACGTTTTCAACGGTCAGGGAAGATAAATCCTATATAAACCTGTTGCACAGAAACCAATCGGTACAGTTTGATGACAACAATCAGAATTACTTTTTAAGTTATAGTGGGCGTATTAGCGACCGCACCGGTCTCGGATTAAGTTTGTATACGCAAAGATTAGGCGCATTGAGTAATTACGGGGTGTTAGCGAACTATGCTTACGGAGTAAAATTAAGCGACAAGAGCAACCTTACCTTTGGTGCTAACCTCTCTTATTACAATAGTGGTTTTGACCAGAACAGGGCGAGTACTGTGGAGGAAGATCCCTTTTTAGCTGGACTGCAAGATCAGAACTTACTTTCCGTTCAGCCCGGTTTAAACCTATCCTATGGTAATTTTGATGTTGGGGTCTTTGCGGAAAACCTGTTCGACTATAATCTGAAGACGAGTGAGTCGTTAACCGAATTCAAGGACAAAACGTTTTCAGGGCACTTACAATATACCCATCAGTTTGAAAATCAGTCCGGTGTTTTTGAAGAAGGTCGTTTGATGCCTTTGGCACGTGTTCGAATGGATGGAGAAGAGGATAATGTTACCCTAGGGGGAAGTTTAATTCTCGACTTACCTAAAATTGGTTGGATCCAAGGGGGCTATGATAGCTTTTATGGAGCGGCAGCGGGTGTCGGTTTTAACCTGAATAGGAGAATTTCTTTGGGATATACCATGGAAAAAGGTTTATCCAACAACTTTGATAATTTTGGATTAACACACGAAATCTCATTTGCCTATTCCTTTTCTCCAAATCTTACGGAAGACCGTGTGATGTTGGAAGACGATACCGATGATCTGGTTGAAAACCAATTGGTGCCAGACGACATTGCTACGAACGAGGAAATAGAAGAACTGAAGCGAAAACTTGCTGAAAACGATGCGATTATTGAGGAACTAATGTTTCGTCAGGATTCATTGGAATCCGGAAGGCAAAAAGACCTTGAGCGTAGGTTCGAGATGGTGATGCGCATGGTGCGGAATGAGACACAGGGTGAAAGACCGGATTTGGAACGAAAGGCCGAGGATTTGTTCTTGGGAGATGATTCCGAATCGGCTTTGGCATCGGCCCGAAACAATAGTAATGATGGTGGTGTTGGGGCCCTGGACACCAATCGGAATGAAATTACCAAGGACGCCGTTGTAACCAATCAAAACGGAAATCAGAAAGCAATAACTGTTCAGGACATAGAAGATGAAGTAAACGCCAACAAATCACAAGCTGAACAGACTAAAGACGCCTTGGCCGAAGTTTCTTCTGATAAAACGAACAATACTAATCAAGAAGTTCCAAATAGAAGAGAAGCGCAACAAGTTGGGGAACGGCAGGAACAGTCAAAAGACGCGATTGCAGTGGTCTCACCAGACGTAAAGACGTCTTCTAAGACAACTAAAACTGAAGCAAAACAAGATAAAATCAGGAGTCGCAAGTTCAGGGATTTGCCCGGAGTTACGGATGGGTACTACGTAGTAGCCAACGTGTACAAAGGAGGGCAATACCTTGATAAATTCTTGAACAAATTGAACTCAGATGGAATTGATGCCAACTATGTAGACAATCCTAATAATGGACTTAAATACGTATACCTCCAACGTTATGATAGTTGGGCTGAAGCCGCTGCGGCAACGAAAAGCAATTTTAACGGAGCGTACGACGGAGCCACATGGATTATGAACGTTGAAAACAAGTACACCAACAAAGCATATGCCGCAAATGTGAACAAGTTAAAGGAGAAGTCTTCTAAGTACGATACGGACGTCCTTCAAAAGAACGTAGTTGCAAAAGATAAGGTTACGGCTAACGAGTCCAATCCTAGAACCTATAAAATTGACGGTCTGGGC
>CAJQMW010000196.1 GCA_905479535.1 uncultured Maribacter sp.
AGAATTCTATTTTTCCTTCACCAACTATAATACCCCTGGTTCTTCCTATAAATACAATGTCGAAACCGGTGAGTACGAGCAATATTGGAAGCCTGAAATTGATTTTAACCCATCCGATTATGAATCCAAACAGGTATTTTATAACTCTAAAGACGGCACTAAAGTCCCTATGATCATCACCCACAAAAAAGGGTTGGAGCTGAATGGTAAGAACCCCACTATTCTCTATGGATATGGCGGTTTCAACATAAGCCTTACCCCTTCCTTTAGTATTGTGAACGCCGTATGGATGGAACAAGGTGGTGTTTATGCGGTTCCCAATCTTAGGGGTGGTGGTGAATACGGAAAAAAATGGCATGATGCCGGAATAAAGACGAAAAAACAGAATGTCTTTGATGATTTTATTGCTGCGGCCGAATACCTCATCGATAATAAATACACTTCCAAAGAATACCTTGCCATAAGAGGCGGTTCCAACGGCGGACTATTGGTGGGTGCGACAATGACCCAAAGACCGGATTTGATGCAGGTAGCGTTACCTGCGGTAGGGGTTTTGGATATGTTACGCTATCACACGTTTACATCAGGAGCGGGATGGGCCTATGATTATGGAACATCGGAAGAGAGTGAAGAGATGTTCAATTACCTTAAAGGATATTCCCCTGTGCATAACGTCAAAGAAGGGACATCATATCCGGCTACCTTGGTCACAACGGGAGACCATGATGATCGTGTGGTTCCTGCCCATAGTTTTAAGTTTGCTGCGGAGCTGCAAGAAAAGCAATCCGGAGAGAATCCCACTTTGATCCGAATTGAAACCAATGCCGGTCATGGAGCAGGAACACCCGTAAGCAAGACCATTGAACAATATGCCGATATATTTGGATTCACATTGTACAATATGGGCTATGATGAACTACCCAATCAATCGGTATTCAAAGAGTTTAAGGATTAATAAAAGGTCTACATCAATATTTTATTGAAAAATCCGTTCCTACTAAAGAGCGGATTTTTCGCTATTACATCAATCAGAATCACCCTATGCTCCGAATAGAAAATGTTTCTTATGCCTATAACAAAGTTCCCGTACTGGAGGATATCAATTTGAGGATACAGCGCAGGGAGCATATAGCTATCATCGGAGAGAGTGGTTGTGGAAAAAGTACACTTCTCAAAATCATTTACGGATTATTGGATTTGGAACAAGGATCCATTTTCTGGGAAGATGAGCCTGTGCTCGGACCCGCCTTTAATCTCGTTCCGGGAATGTCGTATATGAAATACCTTTCACAGGATTTTGATCTAATGCCCTTCACCTCTGTTGCCGAGAACATAAGTCAATATTTGTCCGTTTTTTATCCAAGAGAATTAAAAGAACGAACGGCCGAATTATTGGAAATGATAGAACTCACGGATTTTGCCGATAAAAAAGTAAATACGTTAAGTGGCGGCCAGCAGCAGCGAGTAGCATTAGCTAGAGTTCTTGCCCAGAAACCTGAAATTTTACTTCTAGACGAACCCTTTAGCCATATTGATAATTTCCTTAAAAATAGCCTTCGAAGAAATATCTTTAAATACCTAAAGGAGAACGGAATTACCTGTATTGTGGCCACCCATGATTTTAACGATTTTCTTCCTTTTACAGATCGTGTGGTCGTCATAAGGAACAATAATATTATCGCCAAATCCCGCCCTATAGAACTTTATAAGAATCCACGGGACTTGTACATTGCGTCTTTATTTGGAGAAGCAACACTTATAGCCATAGATGTGCTCAAATCCTACGCCAATACCAAAAGAAAAATTATTGTTTACGCTCATGAATTCAAGGTTTCCGAAACTTCTGGTATTCCTATAAGCGTAAAAAACGTCTACCCTATGGGCAGTCATTATTTAATGGAGGGCGAAGGAGAAGACGGAAACATTATTTTCTTCAATGCTAGCGTAGATTTGGCAATCGGTAAAGAGGTGTTCTTGAACGTTTCCCTAGAAACCATCAATCAACGACTACAACAGGTTCCTTTGCCGTAACTACCTGGACAAATTATATGACCTTACATATTGCTCATCTCCAGAGCCTTATCAATATATTTATTCACGAATAGACTATTTTCAAAATTCCATCGTTAATGGGGTTGATCTATAAATCCTACATCATGAAAAGAGTACATTTTATTCTGGCTTTGGTAGTTTTTGCGATGCTCCTTATTCCTGCTTTCGTATAATAAACCGTTCTTCACTATCAACATTAGCTTCTTCTAGTTTCATTAAATAACTTACAGACGGTTTAATTACATTTGTCCAAAGGCACTCTTTTGGATGAGAATCGTATTTTAAAGGAACTTCAGTTTAAGGCCATCAGAAGTGGTGGTCCCGGTGGGCAACATGCCAATAAGGTTTCCTCTAAAGTCGAACTGATTTTTGATGTATCGAATTCCACTGGTCTTACAGAAGCTGAGAAGAGCCGCTTACAGCTCAAACTAAAATCGAAACTTACCAAAGATCATATATTATTGATGCAATGCGACGAATCTCGAAGTCAGCACAAGAACAAAGAGCTGGTCATAAAACGCTTATTTGACTTGATAAAGAAGGCACTGACCGTTGTGAAAAAAAGAAAAAAGAGTAGACCCACCCGATCTTCGATTGAAAAAAGATTACGCAATAAAAAGTTGGCTTCCCTAAAAAAGAAGAATAGGGGCACCCCGGAGATTTAACCTACCCGGTTCATCAATTTTCCAATACCGTCAACGTAAATACTAATTTCGTCCGCTATTGCTAAACTAAAATTACTAGGCGGTATAATTCCCGTACCCGTCATCAATAGACTCCCATGGGGGAAGGAGCATTCCCGGTACAGGTATCCCACGATATCCGCCAACTTTCGTTTTATTTGGTCGATACCAATACTTTTTTCAAAGATGGTGTTTCCGTTTCTATTGATTATCAATTGAATACTGGTGTTGCTTGGCAATGGGTCATTGGACAAAAGTATACAAGGCCCTATCGCGGCACACCCATCATAGGTCTTGGCCTGGGGCAAGTATAAAGGGTTCTCGCCTTCAATACTTCTAGAACTCATATCGTTACCAATCGTGTATCCTATTATTTTCCCTGATGCGGTAATGGCCAAAGTCAGTTCCGGTTCTGGAACGTTCCAATGGGAGTCTTTCCGTATTCGTACGGTACCTCCATGACCCACGGTACGGTGCGCCGTAGCTTTGAAGAACAATTCGGGTCTTTCCGCCCCATATACCCTGGCATAAAAGCTACTGCCACCAGATGCCTTTGACTCTTCCTCCCTACCCAACTTGCTATTATAATATGTGACGCCACTGGCCCAAATTTCTTGACTTTGTATTGGAGGTTTTAAACCGTCCGAGAGAAATGTTATGACGTCATTTACTTCATTTTCATTATTCAGTTTAGCTAAGGTATTCGCAATGATGTCGTCATCATTGATAAAATTATCCCATGCCTCCTGCGCTAGAAGATGATATTTTGATTCTTGTTCAACTAAAATACCTTTCTCGGTACGGTAAACTTTCATTAGCTATGATTTTAGGCAAAAATGGAATAAAAAACAAACACGGCGATTGCCCCGGCAAAGCCCAAAACTCCGCTTCCTAAACTGAACAATCGATATCCCGTTTTAACGTTCATGCCGCTCATTTGTGTAACGACCCAGAAAAAACTATCATTGGCATGGGAGACTACGGCCGATCCGGACCCGATTACAACAACGACCAAAGCTTTTTGAATTTCAGAATCAAAACCTAGGGAAGGCATCATAGGCATGATTATCGATGCCGTGGTTACCAACGCCACGGTAGAAGAACCTTGGGCCGTTTTTAATGCCGCAGCCAGAACAAATGGTAGAAAAATACCCATGTTATAGTCGGTCAGCGTCTGTCCCAAAATATCGGCAATACCGGAGTTCTGTAAAATTTTTCCGAAAATTCCACCAGCACCGGTAATTAATATTATGGAAGCCGCGTCCTGAATGGCCTTTCCGACCCAACCGGAAGACGACAACATATCGTAGTTCAACTTTTTCGGTAAGAAAAGGCAAAGAAAAATACCAATGAGTAACGATATGACCGGTTCACCAACAAAATTGATAAAATCAACAAATGCATTGGTATCTCCAATTTTAGAGGGATTCAAAACCGATTTCAACACAATCAAGGTAATGGGAACCAGTATCGGAATCGATGATTTAAGGGCACTCGGTCTATTTTCGATTTCCTGATTAGCTTCTAAAGTGTCCTCCACGTCGGGCTCAATATAGGTTTTTGAGGCATATTTAGTTGCGAAAAGAATACCTACGGTCAATGCGATAATACTGATAGGAAAGCCAAAGGCAATGACCAAGCCCAAATCCGCACCTAGAATACCGGCCGCAGCAATGGGTCCTGGAGTGGGCGGAACCATCGTGTGTGACGCCATCAATCCCAGTCCCAAGGCTATTGCCGGACCAGCTATTGATATTTTAGCTTTTTTTGAAAGGCTTTTGTTCAAGGGGTGAAGCAACATAAATCCGCTATCGGCAAAAACGGGGATGGAAACAATATAACCGATAATACCCATAGCGCTGGGCACACGTTTT
>CAJQMW010000197.1 GCA_905479535.1 uncultured Maribacter sp.
GTCGCTTATCGCTAAATTATAGCCTCAGACAAGCGACTGATTACATAAAATGTAACAATATTTATATTTGAGCATATCTTTATAATACGGGGTCATTAATCTCTTATTTTCAATAAAAAAATCAAAAAATCCCACGGCTAATAAGTAGATGGAAAATATGTAAAAGGGTTGTTTATGTTCAATAAAAGTTACCGAAATTTTAACAAAATTGAAGTAATAGTAACGTTTACACCAGTCAGAAATTAAGGCAAATTAATAGAGATTAGGTTAAGGAATAAAAAAAGCCGCATAGCGCGGCTTTTAATTGTTATGTAGAAAATTCTAATCCGTTTAGTTATCAGTATTCGGAATCATAACTTTGTTGATAGCGTGTATTACACCGTTTACTGCCTGAACATCTACGGCAATAATACCAATATCCGTATTTCCTGAACCATCTGTAATAGTAACAGTATTTTCACTGTCTATGCTAAAAGTTAATGTGTCTCCCTCCAAAGTTGCGGGTGAGACTAAACCGTCACTTAAATCACTGGAAACAATGTTTGCCCCACCTATAACGTGATGATCTAAGACAGCCGTTAACGCATCACCTGTAGGAACTTCAGCTAAGGCTGCAAAAGCATCGTTAATAGGTGCAAATACCGTAAAAGGTGCCGGTGCAATACCGTTCGCAGTGCTCAATACCCCAACGTAGTCTGGTTGACCATCAGTGGTTAATGCACCTACCAAAGAACTGAAATTAGGATCGGCAGTAGCAAAAGTTACAACAGTTGGTAAGTCTATTACAGTATCTACCGCGTGAATAACACCATTTGTAGCTACAATATCTGCTACTGCTACAGTGCTCAATCCATTCAATTTCACTCCGTCGTCTGTATTAATATAAATGCTTAGGTTGTCGCCATCGGTGTTTGTAGCTGCTGTGTTTTCATATGAATTGGATAAGCTAGCGGCAAAAGCAGCTGTTCCTACTATTACATGATTGGAAAGAATGTCATTTATATCATTATCCGCAGGATTCGTAAAGCCATCAAATGCTGAATTTACAGGTGCAAAAACCGTAAAGGTTTCCATATCATCGGATAAAAGCGTAGTGAACGTAGTGTTTCCATCTGCTGTCAAAGCATTCACCAAAGAAGTTAAATTAGAATTAGCAACAGCATGGTCTACAATATTCGGCAAATCTATTACATCATCCACGATGTGTACGACTCCGTTAATAGCTTTGTTATCCGCTCCGTTTTCGGTTACTTTTGCGTCCGCATTTATGACTACTCCATCATCTGTATCGATGTATAAGCTCAAACTAGCTCCATCCGGACCAGCAGTGGAAAGTGAGGATTGATAACCTGTGGTCAAATCTGCAGCTAACAATGTACCACTTACTACGTGATTCAAAAGTACTTGCGTTAGAACATCAACAGGAACATCGCCTAACGAAGCGAAATCATTATCTTCTAAGAAAGCTTCAAATGCTTCATCTGTTGGGGCAAATACGGTAAATGGTCCATCACCTTCCAAAACGTTAGGTAAATCCCCATCTGCTGCTTGTAAAGCGGCTACCAGATTGCTCAATGTGGGTGTACTAATTGCCAAATCTGTAATGGAACTCAATAGGACATCTTCTAATGCGTCTAGGGCCGCTTGGGGTAGTAATACCTTATCAATGACGTGTACAATTCCATTAATTGCTGACACGTCCGCCGTTGTAACGTTGGCTACTTCTCCGGCAGCATCGGTAAAGCTGACGCCTCCTTCAACACTAACGCTCAAGGTCTCCCCTTGAAGCGTAGTGATTACTTGACCCTCGGTCAAGGCTGTGGATGCCACAGCGGCATCAGGTACCACATGATAGGTTAGGATAACGCCCAACAAGTCCTGTAAGGCTTCGTTACTAAAATCATCCAACGTTTCAAAACCATCCAATCTTGCCAATAAATCTGAGAACGCTGCGTTGGAAGGCGCCAAAACGGTAAAGGTTGCGGTTTCATCGCTCAAGGCGGCCTCTAAGTTGTAATTGGCACTTACATCCGCTTTTTGTAAGGCGGCGACCAAGCTGCTTAGGTTATTGTCTTGGGCTACTTCAACAATAGTACCTTCCTCCGTAATAATTACCGGGGGTGTATCGTCATCATCACTACATGATGTAGCGAATACCACTAGAAATGCTAGTAGTGTGGATTTAAGAATTTTTGGGAATGTTTTCATTTGAATTGTTTTTAGGTTTATAAATGAATTGTTTAAATATTGTTTAAGGAAGCGAAACAAAAAGTAACGCATACAAAAAATACATTGTACAATTTTTTAAATTATATACTGTTTTACTCCTGCTTATCCTTACTGATGATAAGTATAGGCATTGGTTGCTTTTGTTCAATGAATTTTTATAAAAGTTTAACAAAAAAATAGTTAAAGTGCTCTCTTTGCTTAGTAAATGAGAGCAAAATGATTTCATATCTCTTTAAAAGGCATGAATTGCCTTATTTACGATGGAATGTAATTTTGTATTTTTGTACCGACCAATAGCACAGTATGGAAAAAGTAGTTGTCGGGCTTTCCGGAGGAGTGGATTCCAGTGTCGCCGCCTATCTTTTAAAAAAAGAAGGGTACGATGTTATTGGACTTTTTATGAAAAATTGGCATGATGATTCGGTCACCATTTCAGAGGAATGTCCTTGGTTGGAGGACAGTAATGATGCGTTAATCGTAGCTGAGAGATTAGGTATTCCCTTTCAAACGGTAGACTTGAGCGCTGAGTACAAAGAGCGTATCGTAGATTATATGTTCCGGGAATATGAAATGGGAAGAACTCCCAATCCGGATGTATTATGTAACCGTGAAATCAAGTTTGATGTATTTTTAAAGATTGCCTTGGATTTAGGAGCAGATTATGTGGCAACGGGACATTATTGCCGGAAGGGGACTTTAGAAAGTAAAGAAGAAGGTAAAACCTATCAACTGCTTGCCGGTAAGGATGATAACAAAGACCAATCTTATTTTCTTTGTCAGCTATCACAGGAACAACTGGCCAAAACGCTTTTTCCCATTGGGGAGCTGACCAAACCTCAAGTAAGGGAAATAGCTTCGGAAATGGAATTGGTTACTGCTGACAAAAAAGATTCCCAGGGGTTATGTTTTATAGGCAAGGTAAGGTTGCCGGAATTTCTGCAACAGCAACTTCAACCTAAGAAGGGAAAAATCGTGGAGATTCCTGCCACGGTTGAAAAATACAGTAGGGAAATACCTTCGTTCAAGGATAAAAAATCGGAACTGGCTTTTTTCTCCGAGAAACCGGCTTACTCAAAGGAAGATGGGGTAGTGGTAGGAGAACATCAAGGTGCGCATTATTTTACTAAAGGACAACGAAAAGGGCTGCACGTAGGTGGTACCAAGGAACCTCTATTTGTTATAGATACCGATGTATATGAAAATATCATATATACTGGCCAAGGTAAATCACATCCAGGTCTCTATCGCAGGGCCCTGTTCGTTAAAAATGAAGAAATTCATTGGATAAGACCAGATTTGACGTTAAAAACTGATGAAAAAATGCAGGTAAGTGCTCGAATACGATATCGGCAGAATTTACAAAAGGCTACGTTATATCAGGTGGAATCAGGTATGTATGTCGACTTCGAAGAAGAGCAATCGGCGATTACCGAAGGGCAGTTCGTAGCTTGGTATCTTAAAGATGAACTCATAGGCTCTGGTGTAATCAGCTAATCATACATGAAAAACAGGATTACCGAACTTTTTGGAATAAAATTTCCTCTCATCCAAGCTGGCATGGTATGGGCCAGTGGTTGGAAATTGGCCTCCGCGGTTTCCAACGCGGGTGGATTGGGAATAATCGGTGCGGGAAGTATGTATCCTGATGTACTTCGGGAACATATACAAAAATGTAAAGCTGCAACCGACTCACCCTTTGGAGTGAACGTGCCGCTTTTGTATCCGGATATTGAGCAATTGATGGAGATTATAATCGAAGAGAAAGTGAAGATTGTGTTTACTTCTGCTGGAAATCCTAAAACCTGGACTACTTATTTAAAGGAAAATGGAATTACCGTTGTACACGTTGTCAGCAGTGTGAAATTTGCCTTAAAGGCAGAGGAGGCCGGTGTAGACGCCATCGTTGCCGAGGGTTTTGAAGCAGGAGGGCATAATGGTCGTGATGAAACCACTACCATGGTCTTAATACCCGCTGTAAAAGAGAAAATTTCCGCTCCTCTGATTGCGGCTGGTGGAATAGCCACTGGTAGAGCGATGCTGGCGGCAATGGTTCTTGGTGCTGATGCGGTACAAGTCGGTAGCCGTTTTGTGGCCAGTGAGGAGGCTTCTTCGCATAACAATTTTAAACAAGTTGTGGTTGCTGCAAAAGAAGGCGACACCCATTTGACCTTAAAAGAACTCACTCCCGTAAGACTTCTGAAAAATAAATTCTATCAGAATATACAGAATGCTTATAGCAAAGGAGCCTCTCCAACGGAGTTAAAGGAATTGTTGGGACGTGGAAGGGCTAAAAAAGGCATGTTCGAGGGTGATTTGGAAGAAGGCGAACTTGAAATAGGGCAAGTTTCCGCTATCATCCATGAGGTACTTCCCGCTTCAGCCATTGTTAAGGAAATGATGGAAGAATTTGAAGAAGCAAAAACCAAAATGATGCTTTTGCCCTAAGCATCGGTCTTTTTCAAAGAGCTCAAATATTCCATTAAATCCCTTAATTCCCGTTTTGAAATCATACGGCCCATTGGCGGCATAGAAGAAATGGAATTTTCTCGTTTGGCGATTCGCACTATTGGAACTTCCATCGGTTCCGCTTCAGCGGTCCTTAGAAGTAGTTCAACATCGTTCTCCTCTATCAAAACTCCATTAACTTTTTGACCGTCCTTCAAGGTAAGTGTGACATTCCCATAACCAGGGGCCAGTCTTGCACTTGGTTCTATAAGCGATTCCAATATTTCTTCCCTTGTCAGGATGCTGGCAATATTATCAAGAGGAGGACCTACTTCACCTCCAGAGCCACCTACTGCATGGCATCTTACACATTGTGCGGTCGGGTTATTATTAAACACACCCCGTCCACTCCACCAGCTGCCTCCGTAAAGCGTCTCCAAATAGGCTTCCGTTGTATACCCTTCTTTTTTAAGAGCTGATAAATCAGCAATTAGCTTTTCATTTTCCG
This sequence comes from uncultured Maribacter sp., assembly GCA_905479535.1. Classification (GTDB taxonomy): domain Bacteria; phylum Bacteroidota; class Bacteroidia; order Flavobacteriales; family Flavobacteriaceae; genus Maribacter. The sequence continues at coordinate 5,183 of CAJQMW010000197.1, forward strand.
TGTTTTCTACAGCCTCCATTAAGTCCAATATAACACCTTGGGAAAGTTGATTCCTAGTTGCCTTTTGGATAAGACTGCTTAAGATTGCGTTACCGTTTTCTTTGGGCAAATCCCCAAGAACGTCTAACATGCGTTGTTGCTCTCCCACGGAACCATTCTTAAAGATAGGGCCAACGATGGCCGGGATTTTTTCTTTTGGTAAATCTATCTTAGTAAGCAGTCCCACTGCCGAAGTGCGTACTTCCTCGTTGCTATCTTTCATTCCATAGGCTATGGCCGATTCCATTTGGTCAAAATTAAGTGCTCCTAATGCTTCGAGCATTGAGGCTCTAACTTCTGGAGACTTATTATTTTTTAGAATACGATAAAGTTGCTCGTTATAAGAATTCAATCCCATTGCCGCCAACGTTTTGGATACTCCGATTAAAATTTTAGGATTTTCACTCTCTAGAAAATAAGGGATATCTTTCTCTATTTTTTCTTTTAAAATATCGCTGTCCCTATTTATTTCACCTCTATAACGTCCATCTACTCGGTCTAATACGGAGGGTTTGCTCCAAGTTCCTAAAGTAGCCAAAGCTTCGCCTCTTAAGACACTGGGAACTGATTCTCGTTTCGCGAAATTGATAAGTGCTGTCAGCTCTTTTTCAGACCCAACACGCAATGCCGCATTGATTGCCCTTCGCAGTAAAGGTTCTGAAGTAAATCGTTCTTCGTTCAACGTCGCTGCAAGGGCTGGTAGCGCCTGTTCGATAGACCAATCATCATTTATGGCCCTAGTGGCTTCCGTTACAATAAATTCATCTTTATCCGACAGGAATTTGGCTACATCTGGATGTTGTAGCCGTCTTAGTATGAGCACTGCGGCGAGGCGTAGGTGTTTATCGTCATTATCAACCAGGCTTACTATTTCTTCTGTTTCTCCAATTCTTGACAGAGCTAAAACGCCGGCATGTCTCAGATACAAGTCTTCACCCTCGTTTTTGGCTATCATTTTTAATAAGGGTACTACTGCCTCTTTATACGCTATTCTTCCCAAAGCTTGTGCAGCATAGAATTTCACGCGAGCGTTTTCATGGTTCAATAACGCTACATATTTATTAGCTGCATCGTTATATTTTATATCTCCTAGAACCTTTAAGGTTTGAGCGATGATTTCAGCATCTGAATCCTCTATTAACGGTACTAAAGGTTCCGCTTTATCACTATCATCAGCCGCAATCTGTCCGATTCCCCAAATGGCGTGGATGCGCGCAAACTGATTTTCTTCTTCCGTTATAGCCTTTTTTAAGGCCCTGTAACCCCAGAATGTTCTTCTTGCTAACTCAAACTGGGCCTTTTTCCGAATCCTCATATCAGGATAGCTCAATAACGTTACCAAATCATCGGAACTATCATCTTCGTAATCGTGAACCATTAGTTTTTTAGTTGCATCGCGTTGCTCTTGCAAGTCGTTATTTTCGGAATCTACATCCAATTTCCAAACGCGTCCGTAATTTTTTGAGCCCCATCCATTAACCCAATCTGCCAAATATAGTGCGCCATCAGGACCAAACTCAAGTCCCGTAGGCAGCACGCCACTAAGCATGTCTATGTCAGTATTCAACTCAAAAGAAGCGCCTTTCGGTTTTAAATCAAAAGACCAAATGTGAGACCTGCTGGGGTCTCCAACGAATTCCACAAGAAAAAACCGGTCCAGCCACTTTTGTCCCAAAGCTGTACCGGGATTATAGGTCATTCCAGTAGGACCATTGTGAAAATTAGTGATAGGTGGCATAATATAAGCTGCTTGGCCGTCCCACCTAGGAACGTAAAGTTTCTCGTCCATCCAAACGTTATAACCGTTGTTCATAGGGTCCGTGTACTTTCCATACTGCCAATTGGACCGCCATCCAGCATCGGAACCTTCTACGATGTGTACCAACCTTTCACTTTCACCTTTGTGATCTCCGTCATTATCCGAGGAGATCATATTTCCATACGCATCAAAAACAAACTCATGTGTGTTCCGAAGTCCACGGGCAAATACTTCGAAATTACTACCGTCCGGATTGCTTCTTACGATAACCCCTTGGTTAGGATATTTGTGATT
>CAJQMW010000198.1 GCA_905479535.1 uncultured Maribacter sp.
TTAAGGACTTGGCACTGAAAATCATTCGAGATAATCCAAATATTCCGAGTGAGGCTTCTTTCGCTATTAAGAATATTCAGAGCGATTCCTTTTTAATCAACTTCGTTTCTTCCAATCTTAATCTAGATGTAAAAGCGAAACAGGAGTTATTGGAAATCGGTAATCTCCAGGAGCGCGCCCTAGCCACACTCAAGTATATGAATGTGGAAATGTAGAAGTTGGAGCTGAAGAACGATATACAATCCAAAGTTCGCAGCGATTTGGATCAACAGCAGCGTGAATATTTCTTGCATCAACAAATGAAAACTATCCAAGAAGAATTGGGCGGGGTTTCTTATGATGACGAGCTAGAAGAAATGCGTGCTTAGGCCAAGAAAAAGAAATGGGGAAAGAAGGTAAAAGAACATTTCAATAAGGAACTGGCCAAAATGCAACGGATGAATCCGCAGGTAGCTGAATATTCCATTCAGCGCAATTACTTGGATTTAATTATAGACCTGCCCTGGAACGAGTATTCCAAGGATAAATTTGACCTGAAACGCGCTGAAAGGATACTGGACCGCGACCATTACGGTCTGGAAGATGTAAAGCGAAGAATTATTGAATACCTGGCGGTTTTAAAGTTACGGAACGATATGAAATCCCCAATTCTTTGTTTGTATGGCCCGCCTGGTGTAGGTAAAACGTCTTTGGGTAAGTCGGTCGCGGAAGCATTGGGAAGGGAATATGTTCGTATTTCTCTCGGTGGGCTACGTGATGAAGCAGAAATTAGAGGTCATCGAAAAACATACATAGGAGCAATGCCGGGTAGGATCGTTCAGAGCCTAAAAAAGGCCGGTACTTCCAATCCTGTTTTTATTTTAGATGAAATAGACAAGCTTGCCAGCAGCCATCAAGGTGATCCTTCTTCTGCCATGTTAGAAGTTTTGGACCCGGAACAGAACAAAGAGTTTTATGATAACTTCCTGGAAATGGGTTATGATCTCTCTAAGGTTATGTTCATTGCAACGGCCAATAATCTGGGGACCATACAACCAGCACTTAGGGACCGTATGGAAATTATAAACGTTAGTGGTTATACGATTGAGGAAAAGGTAGAAATTGCTAAAAAACATCTTCTGCCAAAGCAGCTCAAAGAGCATGGTTTGAACACATCGCATATAAAGATTGGCAAACCGCAACTGGAAAAAATCGTGGAGGGTTACACTCGGGAATCCGGTGTACGTTCTTTGGAGAAGCAGATTGCAAAAATGGTAAGGTACGCGGCAAAATCCATCGCTATAGAAGAAGATTATAATGTTAAGATAAGCAACGAGGACGTGGTTAAAATTTTAGGGTCACCTAAGATGCAGCGCGATAAATACGAAAACAACCAAGTAGCAGGGGTAGTGACCGGGTTGGCATGGACCAGTGTAGGGGGGGATATCCTATTTATAGAATCTATTTTGTCTAAAGGTAAAGGTAACTTGAGCATTACAGGTAATTTAGGTAAGGTCATGAAGGAGTCCGCTACCATTGCCATGGAATACATAAAGTCCAATGCGGACCGTTTTGGTCTGGATGTTTCCATTTTTGAAAAGTATAATGTTCATATTCACGTCCCGGAAGGAGCTACTCCCAAAGACGGTCCTAGTGCGGGTATAACCATGCTTACATCATTGGTATCTTTGTTTACGCAAAGAAGAGTGAAGAAAAGCTTGGCCATGACGGGAGAAATCACCCTTCGTGGCAAGGTATTGCCCGTGGGAGGTATAAAAGAGAAAATTCTGGCCGCCAAGCGAGCTCGAATAAAAGAAATTATTCTTTGCGCCGATAATGGGAGAGATATAAACGAGATTAAGGAATCTTATTTGAAAGGTTTGACTTTTCATTACGTAAAGGACATGCATGAGGTGATAGATATAGCGTTGACCGATGTTAAAGTGAAAAATGCCAAAAAACTATAATTTTTTTATTGCTTCATTCTTGCATCCGACGAGGGAACTTGGGAGCGATAGGAATACATGGTTTAGGGGTGTTTTCCATGGGTAATAGATTTTCTTGTTATTTTTAATCAATGAAAAAAATCACCATAGCCGTTGATGGTTTCTCCTCTACCGGAAAGAGTACACTGGCCAAGCAACTGGCGAAAGCCTTGGGATACGTTTATGTGGATACTGGTGCCATGTATAGGGCGGTTACTTTATTCGCCATGCGCAACGGTTTTGTTGGAGGAGAGCGTGATAACGTAAGCGCATTGATAAGACTGTTGCCCAAGATTCAGCTAAAATTCAAATATAATGACGCATTAGGATTTTCCGAGATGTATTTGAACGGAGAAAATGTTGAAAAAGAAATTAGGACCTTGGATGTTTCCAATAACGTAAGTAGCATCGCCGAAATTGAGCAAGTGCGCCATAAGCTAGTGGATTTGCAAAAAAAAATGGGAAAGGAAAAGGGAATAGTAATGGACGGTCGTGATATTGGCACCGTGGTTTTTCCTGATGCGGAACTCAAAATCTTTATGACCGCTTCTCCGGAAAAAAGAGCTTACAGAAGGTATAAAGAACTGTTGGATAGAGGAGAAAAGGTTAAATATGAGGATGTATTGGAAAATGTGGAGAAGAGGGACTTCATAGATTCTAACCGCGAGTTTTCGCCCCTTAAAAAGGCCAAAGGTGCGATTGAATTTGATAACAGTGACATGGGACTAAAGGAGCAATTTGAGCGTATTCAAAATTATGCGTTAAGAGTAATTGAAAAGCAGAAATAATTTTTTTGTTTGGATAGCCTCGCTCACTAATTTAATGGTATAAAAAATGCCGCTGAATAATCAGCGGCATTTTTTATTTTCTAATTATAACTTAAAAGATCTTATGGATTTGGAATCACCAAGACTTGATCCGGATGGATAACATCCGGATTTTTCAGAATATTCGTGTTCGACGAGAAAATCTGCTTGTACTTCATGGCGTCCCCATAATAATGCTTAGCTATCTTACTTAGGGACTCACCGCTTTTAACAACATGTCTGTGGTATACAGAACTGTCCGCCACGGCTATATTTGCTTTGATATCAGATGGGTTTTCACCTCCAACAGCCTTAATTTTATCCCAAATTAAATCCTTTTCATAAGGAGTTTTTGCTTCTCCCTTAATTTTAAGTACGCCACCTTCTTCGGTAACCTTTCCGTCTTTTATACCTAATTGCTCACCAAGATCTAAAACCCCTTGGTACTTTGCCTTTACGCTCATAATACTGTATTTAATGGTTAATATTTCAATATGTGAAAGATAATGATATTTGGTATGATTTCAATTAAAAAATGGTAAAGTCTCTTTTCCGAATTGGACTGATCGTTCAATTGTTTGTAAATAAATAATTTAGTTGTATTTTTGCACTCCTTTTTTGACAAACCATTGGAGAGAGAAAAAGGATTGGTAAAACGTAATAACAACTTCTGTAATAATTGTCTAACTCCAATGCATTTACAGGATACAAATTTTAGGCTACATAATGGCTGAAGAAAAAAAAGCAGCCGAAGCGGTAGAAACCGTAACGGCAACTCCAGAAACTACAGAGGTAGTTCAAGAAACCAAAGAACAGGCTCCGGTTCAAGATCCACAAGAATTCTTAGAAAATTTCAATTGGGAGAAGTACGAGCAAGGTATTGAGCGTGTTGATGATTCCAAACTAAAGGAATTTGAAGAATTAGTAGCCGAAAATTTTGTCGATACTGCCGATGAGGAAGTAGTAACCGGTACGGTAGTATATCTTACAGAAAGAGAAGCTATTATTGATATCAACGCAAAATCCGAAGGAGTTATTTCTTTGAACGAATTTCGTTACAATCCAGACTTAAAGGTTGGTGACAAAGTTGAGGTTCTTATCGATATTCGTGAAGATAAAAGCGGTCAATTAGTACTTTCACACCGGAAAGCACGTACGATTATGGCTTGGGAGCGTGTTAATGCTGCCCATGACAAAGAAGAAATCGTAACTGGTTTTGTTAAGTGTAGAACTAAAGGAGGTATGATTGTGGATGTTTTCGGTATTGAGGCGTTCTTACCAGGTTCACAGATAGACGTTAAGCCTATTCGTGATTACGATCAGTATGTAAACAAGACAATG
>CAJQMW010000199.1 GCA_905479535.1 uncultured Maribacter sp.
GAAGCTAGCATATTGGGAAAAGAGGCCGTCTGACCATCAATAAAAAGTGCTGCATCTGAATAACCGGCCGTCAAAGAGTTCCCTACGGAGACATAAGTGCTAAAATCGGCTGAACCACTAGTAAAATTTATGGGCTCCGGTTCTTCGGGTGTAATGGGTGGAGTGCCATCGTCATCGCTACAGGAAATGAAAACAAGTCCGAAAAGAGCGAGTAGGGCTAAAATCTTTTTCATCAGTATAATTTTGAGTTAATTTGTTTAAAGAATAGTTAAATCACTGTAAATCCAAAATTAACCAAATTTATTACTCACACAATTATTTGGGTAAAAAAATTATGCATGCATAATAAATTCGACCCAATTTTATGAATTTAGAAATATCAAGGATTTTTCCAAGAACTGTTCGGGGTTTTCGGCGTGTAGCCAATGGCCGGCATCACTTATGGTTTCAAGGCTTGCTTTTGGAAAATGCTTTTTTATCTCTTGAATATCGTTTTCCACCACGTACTCCGATCGGTCTCCTTTTAGAAAAAGTGTAGGACCGTCGAACCTATCCGTACTGCTAATGTTTTCTCCTACCTCTTCCATTTTTCCACTTAGAACGGGTAGGTTAAAGCGGAACCGCAATTTTTTATCATCGGTCCTATATAAATTTTTAAGCAGAAACTGCCGCGTTCCAAAATCTGGTATGTATTTTTTAAGTTGTTCGTCGGCATCAGTTCTAGAAACTAGATTTTCCACATCAATTTTATTAAGTGCATCGATAATGTAGCTGTGGTGCGGAGGATAATATTTGGGAGCAATATCCGCAACGATTAATTTTTTAACCTTGTTCGGATATGAACAAGCGAACTGCATTGCGGTCTTCCCGCCCATGGAGTGGCCGATCAGTAAAGTTGAATCGATTTTATGAAACTTCAAGTAGGTCATTAAGTCCTCTGCCAAGAAATCGTAATTAAAATCTTTGGAGTGAAAGCTCCTTCCGTGATTTCGCTGGTCTATCAGATGGACCTCAAAGCCATTTTCGGAATAGGAAGTACCTAAGGTTTTCCAGTTATCGGACATCCCTAGAAACCCATGTAGAATACATAGCGGTTTACCTTGTCCAATAATTTTAGAGGATAAAGTTAAATTCATTTTAGCTTGTTCAAGTACATATTTATGACGTTGTCCAGACCAAGATATAGAGATTCGCATATAAGGGCATGGCCAATGGACACTTCCAAAAGATTGGGCACGTTAGATTTGAAATATTGAATATTTTCCAGGCTAAGGTCATGCCCGGCATTGATGCCAATTCCTAGATCACTCGCTTTTTTGGCAGCTTCTACAAATGGATTAATGGCTTCTTCTTTATTTAATGTATAATTGGAGGCATAACGTTCCGTATAGAGCTCAATACGGTCGGTACCGGTTTCTTTGGCGCCTTCTATCATGTTTACTTTGGGGTCAACAAAAATCGAAGTTCGGATGCCGGCTTTTTTAAAGGTGCTGATAATATCGATTAAAAAATCCTTGTGCATGATGGTATCCCACCCCGCATTGGAGGTAATGGCATCTTCGGCATCCGGAACAAGGGTGACTTGGGTGGGCAACACTTCGAGAACCAGATCAATAAAACTTGGAATTGGGTTTCCCTCAATGTTAAACTCCGTAGTAACGATATTCTTCAAATTTCGGGCATCTGCATAGCGTATATGCCGTTCATCAGGTCTTGGATGTACCGTAATTCCTTGTGCTCCAAAACGTTCAATATCCTCGACTACCTTCAGTAAATCTGGGGTGTTTCCTCCTCTTGCATTGCGAAGAGTGGCAATTTTGTTCACGTTAACGCTTAGTTTGGCCATATTATCGATTTTGATTTAAAACGGACTCCAAAAATACGAATTAGGCATACCTTTTGATATTATAAATCACTATTTTGCGTTATAATTTAGCTTATGCAGATACAAGATCATATCATCACTAATATTCCGGTTTTCAAGATTGAAGAGACCTTTGAAAAGGTTTTGGATTTTTTTAAGACAAATACCCATTCCCATGCGGCCATTTCGGAAAAGGGAAAATTTGTTGGGGTTTTTTCAGAGAACGATATGGAGGTTGTGAATCCCAAAGCTAAAATTGAAGATTACCGATACGATTTGGAATCTTTCTTTGTCCGTAAGGATACCAACTGGCTGGACGTGCTGGAAGCATTTGCCAAAAATGAAGCAAATTTACTGCCAATTCTTGGGTCGGATGAGCAGGTCATAGGTTATTACGACCTTACGGATATTGTGGCGGTATTCATTGCCACTCCCTTTTTTACCGATCCCGGAAATATATTGGTCGTTGCAACGGGTGCGAAAGACTATTCCTTCAGTGAGGTGGCACAGATTGTGGAGAGCAATAATGCTAAATTTATAGGTGGTTTTATTACCGATGTCCAGAACGATGTGGTACAAATCACCATAAAAATAAGCGACACCAATTTTAATGAGGTTGTACAGACCTTTAGGCGCTACGGTTACCATATTCTTTTTGGAAATACCGATGATCAATTTTTGGAGAATCTTAAACGTCGCTCGGACTATTTGGACAAATATTTAAATGTCTAGTATGAAGGTTGCTATCTATGGCCAAACGTATCAGGATAATGCAATAGAATTTTTACTGGAACTTTTGGACGAACTTAAAACCGAAAAAGCCGAAATCTATCTAGAGGAGGAATTTCATCGACTATACCTTACCAAAGGAAACAAAGAAGCCTATGCAACATTTACAGCGCAATCCGGTTTGGACGCCTCTTTTGATATGTTCGTAAGTTTTGGAGGTGACGGTACTATTTTGCGTGCCACAACTTTCGTAAGGGACTTGGGTATTCCTATTGTTGGCGTAAATACCGGGCGCCTTGGCTTCTTGTCCACGTTTAAAAAAGAGGACGTAAGGAAAGTAGTGCGAGAGTTTGTAGGCGGGGACTATTCCGTGGTAGAAAGAAGTCTGGTACAGTTGAACACGCACGCCTTGGATGAAGAATTCGGGGAACTTAATTTTGCGTTGAACGAAATTACGGTTAGTAGAAAAGATACCACCTCCATGATAACGGTGGAAACCTATTTGAACAATGAGTACCTGACCTCCTATTGGGCAGATGGTCTCATCATTTCTACACCTACGGGTTCAACTGGTTACTCCCTTAGTTGTGGGGGGCCTGTCATTGTTCCCACAGCCAAATCCCTTGTGTTAACTCCTATTGCCCCCCATAATTTAAACGCACGGCCTTTAGTAATCTCTGACGATACTATTATAAGGTTAAAGGTATCCGGAAGGGAAGAAAACCACTTGGTTTCATTGGACTCTAGAATTGCCTCTTTAGAAAATGGCCAGGAAATTACCATCAAAAAGGCACCCTTTACGATAAGGATGATCGAATATACTTCGGAAAGCTTTTTAAAAACCCTTCGGAATAAATTACTGTGGGGTGAGGACAAACGTAATTGATCCGAAACCCGAACAATAAATACCCCCAAATGCTGTTTATCTTGAGAGAGCTTTTATATAACCCTAGAACGGGTTAAATGTGCTATTCGCGAAAAGCAAATTTTTTTATTTATGAAGCAAATTGTTTTTGTAATACTAGCCTTATCACTTTTTGGCGTTCGTTCACAAACGTATGAAGTTGGTGTTTTTGGTGGGGGTGCCAATATGATCGGAGATGTGGGAAGGACTAATTTCATTTTACCAAGCGATATCGCTTTCGGAGGAATTTTTAAGTGGAACAAGAGTAAAAGATATGCTTGGAGGGGCAGTATTATCTATGGAAAATTCACTGCGGACGACACCAAGTCCAATACTACGGCCAGACAACAAAGAGGTTTCGTTGTAGACAATTCCGTACTCGAGGGATCGGTGGGACTGGAATTTAACTTTGTTGACTATAACCTGCACAAGCTTGGGCCTGCTTTTACACCATATTTGTATACTGGTGTGACTTATTTTAGATATGATTTCGACTATTTTAATGGAGGGGTCTTGCAGGAGATAAATCAAAAAGATGGTTCTTTCGCCATACCAATCACTGGTGGTTTTAAGTATCGTATCAATCAGTTTCTTATTTTTGGGGCTGAGATAGGAGCTAGATATACCTTTACGGATAATCTGGATGCTAGTAATCCTGTCGGCTCCAATTTCGAGGAGTTCCAGTTTGGGAATATTTTTAGTGATGATTGGTACGTTTTTTCCGGGGTTACGTTAACGTATACATTTGGAAGAAAGTCTTGTACGGATTGTTTTGAATAAAAACAGTACATGAACAAAATAGAGGACATTACCGACCATAATCTGCCAAAACACTTGGCCATTATTATGGATGGAAATGGTAGATGGGCCAAGCAACGGGGC
>CAJQMW010000200.1 GCA_905479535.1 uncultured Maribacter sp.
TAGCCGACTTTGTGAGTCCAACGCACTCAAAGTCGCCATACTCCTCCAAAAATGCACGTAATTGCAAATTGGAAACAGCATCCGAGTCTATGATGGTGTACGAATATTCCAAAATAATAGTGTTCCATAGCAAGGTACAAATAGGTGTCAAAAATTGATGCTAGGAAATCCTTAGAAAAATGGAGGTTTTTGTTATAAAATGCACTGAATCAGCCTATTTGAAAGAAAAACCTTTCAAAAATAGATCAATTTGATCATCTCAATCTTTGGAAATTGCTTGATAAGCTCCTAAATCGGCCCTAGTAGTTCTTTCTTTACCTAAAATATCAAACGGTAGGGTAGAAGCGACATTAATGTCACCAGCGTTAAGGACATCCGAATCAAGACCTATACGATAGTCATCCCTATTAGGATTTAAAAAGTCCGTTTGACCGTTTAAAATAAGACTACTGTAGTTGCCGCCCGATTCAAAACCATAAAGTGGATCAGTAAACTGACCTTCTATATAAGAGAATTTGAGAAAGCAGTTCATAAAGTTATACTCAAATGCGTTTTGATCGTTTGTAAGTAAGGAAAGTTCAAAATTGTTCAGACCATCAATAATACTGTTCTTGAAATCGGCTCTCGTCAAATCCCCGACATTATCTGGGTTTAGAAGGTCAAAATTGGAGATAACTACAGCGGCCGTGTTTCTAAGACCTTTGTTCCAATAATTGGCAATCGTACTATGGACAAAGGAATAAGTACCTCCCATTTGGCAGTGCAGCGAGGACACCCCGGCACTCCCAAGAACTACGTTTTCAGCAGCTATATATGCTCGCTCGGCAAATAGGTTATAATTTGCGCTGTTGTAAATTTGACTGTCCTTCATATACAGTGTGGGCGAATCGAGCAAATCATCTCCCTCCACGAGAATTCCAATGCTGGCATTTCGTAAGGTCAAGTGATCTATTGCGTTGCCACTACTACCTTGGGAAATCCAGAGGGCACCCCATTGTCCGGGAATATCCGAAAATTCCGGTTCCAAACGGTCTCCTTCAAAAATTACCTCACCTTCCAACAGCTCCTGGTCCTCACTAAGAACACCGTTTACCGTAATTACACCGCCATCTTGGATTAAGATTCCCGAATTCTGATGAAAATGCACTCGGACTCCCGCATCCATCACCAATTCTTTTCCTTCCGGTACTACCGCATAGCCGTAGATGACATATGGTTTGGCATTGGAGAAGTTGAGTTGATTGTCATCAAGCACAAAACCTTGTGCATTTATTTCGTTTCCGTTCGCATCCGTGTTTAGTGTAATCGTTTCTTTGGTACCGTCGGCATTCGTCCCCGGATAAAGAAAAGTTGCGTCCTGAACCAATGTTACCAGGGGTATATTTTGTTGATTATTTCCGCTGTCAAACTGTAGGACATCGGTATATAAAAGTGAGTTTTCTGTGCTATTTTCTATATCCAACGTTGCTTCGATGAAGATATACAGACTATCCTGGGCGAATAGCGGTACATTGGTAAAAGACTTACCTGCACTGCCATCAACATTTAATCTGTAGTTGCTACTATCCCCGTTCCCTAAGCGAATGGAGGGAATAAGCACATCCTCCTTAGAACGGTTATAAACTTTTAGGGTATAGGTGCTACTGCCCATGTTACTAAAGATGGTGTCGAGAAATACGGTATCCTTGGAAAAGGATAAATTTCCCTGGCTGTAGCTGTATTCAAAATCCTTACGGCAGGAAGCACCCCAACCAAGAAGACCGGTTGTCAAAACTAGAATTAGCCCTTTACGAAACATCTCTATAGACTTTTGGTTGAAGTTGTTCAGGAAAATAAAACCTTAATTTCCTCGGATATCCGCATGGGTTTTTGCGTGTACTTATTCACCAAGCACCATTCGGTAGTTGAACGCAAAATCAGCTGGTTTGTTATGCCATGGAACATTTCCACCACTCTTGTGGATTTGGCACCTCTACTTTCTTGAATATGCGTTTTCATAAGTATGGTTTCACCTAGGAGCGCCGAAGATTTATACTCAATGTAGTGTGACATGACAACCCAAACCACCTCTTCCCGAATTTTTTTAGGAGCGACTTTTTGCCAATGTTCTTTTGATATATCCTGGATCCATTGTACGTAACGCACATTGTTCACATGGTCAAGCTCGTCCAGATCATTTTCCGATACTACAATTTCCTTTGAATGGCTGGACATTATTTTTTTTGTATGGTTACCTCAAAAAGCTTGTCCCAATCTTTTCCCGTGACAAAAAAAGTTTTCCTCTCCGGATGGTATGCAATACCGTTAAGGACGTTGTTGGCATCCCAATTTTGACCTTTGGTGACCTTGTCGCTTAACCCGCTAAAGTTGACCACGCCCTCAATAGCCCCGGTTTTACTGTCAATAATCATCACGCTGGGCTTTTGATAGACATTGGCATAAATTTTACCGTTTACGTATTCCAGTTCGTTCGCCTTATTGAATATGGAGGAATTTGTAACCGTTTCTATATAACCCTCCTCAATGAGTGTCTCCGGGTCTAGAATCCAAATTTTTTCGGTTCCGTCACTTTTGAATATTTTTTCTCCATCATTGGTCAATCCCCAGCCTTCCCGACTTTTCCCGTATTGGAAATTGTCCATCTTTATCATGTTTTTTCGATTATAGATAAAGCCCATACCGCTCTTCCAGGTAAGTTGATAGATTTTATCGTTCAGGATCGTAATCCCCTCCCCAAAATACGTCTTGTCCAAATCTACTTGGGCCCATACCTTTCCAGTTTCGTAATCTAGCTTTCTTAGAAAAGACCTTCCTTTTTGTCCAGTACTTTCATATAAGGTGTCCTTATAAAACTCCAATCCCTGGGTATAAGCATTATCATCATGGGGATATTCGTTCAGAATGGTATAGGTATAAATTTCAGGGGCTTCTTGTGCCAGTACCTTAAGTTTTTTGCTTACTTCCACCGTATCATTCTCATAAACGATATTAGCTTTCAACACTTTATTTCCTAGGTTTGGAATAGAGAAGTTCAATTTATTTTCTCGCAATGGGAGTTCAATGCCATCGATGCTATAGGTGACTTTTTCAATTTTCTTGCCCTTTAAGTTTTTAATGGCTACGCCCAGCATGTCATTTTGGTTGATGACCTTAGGATTCCCTTCCAAATCTATTGCGAATAGTGAGGAAGCTTTTTGATTGCCACTTCCACAGGAAACCAAAAAAAAGAGGATGAAAATTACATTTAGGAACTTTAAACTATTCATTGAAAAGAGATTATAAAAATGGATGTATTACAATTCAAGACTATTACTTTACCAGGCCCATCTCATATTATAAAAGCAAGTTAAACCATAAAATTTAGAAAGTAAAAAGGATTGGCAAAGATTTAAAAGATTGTATATTTGCACCTGGCAAGTCCTACACGACCAGCTCCTGTAGAATCCCCCAGGGTGGGAACGCAGCAAGGGTATACGGTCGTAGCGGTGCGATGTAGGTAGCTTGCCTTTTTTTATGCCCTAAATTCTGGAGACGATATTTCTTACATTATTCTGGTTAAGTCTTTTTACTGATTGTCCGATGTGCTTCATCCTCAATTTATTTGTTAATTTGTACTGTAGATGGAACGTAAAATTATATTGATTACCGGAGGCTCCTCCGGTATAGGAAAAGCAATAGGTGTATATCTAACCTCAAAAGGCTATACCGTTTATGGTACGACACGTAATCCTGCGAAATATCCAGATTTCACTCACTTTAGACTGTTGCCAATGGATGTTCGGAATCCAGAAAGTATAAAGGACGCAGTTGCGAGCTTGGTGGAAAATGAAGGTAGATTGGATGTTGTAGTCAATAATGCGGGCATAGGAATCACCGGCCCTTTAGAGGAAACGCCCCATACTGAAGTTTTAAAGGCTTTTGACACCAATTTTAATGGACCGCTCAATGTAATAAAGGCGGTATTGCCTCAAATGCGACTACAGAACCATGGGCTTATTATCAATATAACTTCCATTGCTGGATATATGGGACTGCCTTTTAGAGGGGTTTATTGTGCCACGAAAGGGGCTCTAGAAATAATCACGGAGAGCTTTAGACTGGAGACAAAGGCCTTCGGAGTTCAATTTACTTGCCTCGCACCGGGAGATTTTTCAACCAATATTGCCTCGGGGCGCTATCACGCTCCTGTTAAAAGCGAGTCTCCTTACAGAGAGATTTATAAAAAAACGCTTTCTTCAATTGATGAAGATGTAGATAATGGCGGTAATCCTCTGGATGTAGCTAAAAAAGTTTTGAAAATCATTCAAACCAAAAATCCTAAAGTTCATTATAAGGTGGGGTCCTTCCTACAGCGATTTTCTATAGTACTTAAAAGAATCTTGCCCGATAAAGTTTATGAGAAGCTACTGCTTCAGCATAGTGGCATGTAAACGAGATTTTCAAAAAATGTATTATAGGGTGCTATAGATATTGGAAAAGGCATCCACAATTAATCCATCTTCAGTAATGATGCATTTGTTCATGGGAATTAGAATAAAAGTTTCGGTTAGTTCCTTGAAGTTTTCGGAACGATATTGTTTAGAAGGGTCTAATCTGTGATTTTGGATAATTCCGTTCCAATTCTTTTCATCCGTTTTCACATTAATCCCAATAAAAGATATATCGTCATCCTCGGCATTTAGTGCTGCAACTCTTTTAAAAATATCTTCATAATGATTTTTATTGGCAGATGACCAAAAATAAAATACGGCCTTTTTATTCTTGGCTACTTCCTTAAGGGATACTTCGTTCCCGTTGAAGTCAATAACTTTTATATCGGGCACCTCTTCACTTGGTTGAATTTTTCTGATGCCGTTATAAAGCGTTTCAATCTCTTTTATATGTACATTATTGCCAGAGACCTTTTGAAATTTATCGATAAAAATTTCATTGTTTTCTGGATGGTTGTGTTCCTTTAATAAATAATTGAAAGCAACATTTCTAAAAAGATTGTCCCTTAGTTCCTTTTCCTTGACCAAGCTGTCTATGACATGTAATTTATGCTCATTAAAATGCAGCTGATTGCCTACAGCTTTTCCTTTTAAACCGCATTTCTCTGCGCAGGCCATGTAGGAAACATTACCAAAGTGAGATTTCATAAAATCATAGTATGGCCGTAGGTAATTCAGATTTTCGTTGTTGTAATTTATATCTTTCCGATAGGAATAAAAGTCCTTTGGTAGCTTATGTAGTGCATTCTCTCCTGATTTCCTTTTATGCTCAAAAGGGTAAATCTCCATATATCTGTAATACGAATAGTCGATACTCGCCTTTGCTATTTCATAAGCCTTATCTGAAAGTCCGGTCTCACTTTTTAAATCATTAAGCGTTTTCAGCTTCTCATTTTTAAGGACCTCGATCTGCGCTTTAAAATCCTCGGGTTCTAAATCATAATAACTCCGGTACATGTCCTCTTCCTCCTCTTCCTGTGCTAAGAAAAGTTCTAAAAGAAAATTATTAACACCTTCGTTAGTTCCTGAAAATATAAGGGACTCATCAAAGTCTACCGTGTTGAGCCGCAATTGAAGGCTATCGTTATGTTCTAGATAAACATATTGAAATTCTGGCTCGTGATTGAAGTGGTACAGTCCGTCCTTTATTGAATCTAACTGGAAGGCGAACCGGTTGTTCCCATCTAATTTAGTAGAATCCAATGCTTTGCCCCCTTTATACAAAACGACGTATTCGCTAGTTGGATTTACGATTTCTCCGGCAAAATAGACCGAATGGTTATTTTTTTCGCTGTCGGAACAGCTGATGCATAGAAATAAAAATAGTAGAGGTAGATATTTATCCATACACAGATTATGCCTTGATTCAGATTCAAAATTAATGAACACCCCTCGCCAATGCTGTTAATAGCGCGTTAAATATTAGTAGGTTACGATTAAAGGTATCCTAAGACGGACATACGTCAAGAATGTTGGTGTAAGGCAATTAAATTCTGTATTTTTGCACGGATTTTTAAAAAGACAATATGTTATCCGTATCCAATTTATCGGTCCAGTTTGGTAAGAGAGTGTTGTTCGATGAGGTTAATGTGACCTTTACGCAAGGGAACTGTTATGGGATTATTGGTGCTAATGGGGCAGGTAAATCCACTTTCCTAAAGATAATCGCCGGTCAAATAGACCCAACTTCAGGTCATGTTCATTTGGAGCCCGGTAAGCGCATGTCCATTTTGGAGCAAAACCATAATTCCGCAGATGAGTTTACCGTTTTGGAAACCGTAGTGAAGGGTAATAAGCCCTTGTACGATATTAAAAAGGAAATCGATGCGCTCTATGCGGATTATAGCGATGAGCATGCCGATAGGATAGGGGAGTTGCAGGTACGGTTTGAGGAAATGAACGGATGGAATGCGGATAGTGACGCTGCCGCATTGCTTTCTAATTTAGGTATCAACGAAGAACTTCATTATACCTTAATGTCCGAACTGGACTCCAAACTAAAAGTCCGTGTTTTGTTGGCGCAGGCGTTGTTCGGTTCCCCAGATGTCCTGATTATGGACGAACCTACCAATGATTTGGATTACGAAACCATCAGCTGGTTGGAAAATTTCCTTGCGGATTATGAAAATACGGTAATCGTTGTTTCCCACGACAGACACTTTTTAGATACGGTTTGTACCCACATTGGCGATATTGATTTTGGCAAACTCAACCTATACTCAGGAAATTACACGTTTTGGTACGAAAGCAGTCAGTTGGCTGCCAGACAGCGAGCGCAACAGAATAAGAAAGCTGAGGAAAAAGCGAAGGAATTACAAGAATTCATCATGCGTTTTAGCGCCAACGTCGCCAAGAGTAAACAGGCCACTTCAAGAAAGAAGATGCTGTCCAAGCTCAAAGTTGACGACATCAAACCTTCGAGCAGGAGATATCCCGCCATTATTTTTGACAGGGAGCGGGAGGCTGGAGATCAAATCTTGAATGTTGAAGGTCTTGCAGCAACTTCAGAGGATGGTGAGTTGCTATTTGAAAACATAAACATCAATCTTGCCAAAGGAGATAAAGTGGCTTTAATTTCTAAGGATTCTCGTGCCACTACCGCTTTTTACGAAATCGTAAATGGCAATAGAAAGGCGGACAAAGGTTCGTTCCAATGGGGTGTAACAACTACCCAATCCTATCTGCCGGCGGACAATTCACACTTCTTCAATGATAATATTAACCTTGTGGATTGGCTTAGGCAATGGGCAAAAACCGAGGAAGAAAGAGAGGAAGTATATATCAGGGGGTTTTTAGGTAAAATGCTATTTAGTGGCGAGGAAGCGCTAAAAAAATGCACGGTACTATCTGGAGGCGAAAAGGTAAGGTGTATGTTGAGTAGAATGATGATGCTAAGGGCCAACGTATTAATGCTGGACGAGCCTACTAACCACTTGGATTTAGAGAGTATCACGGCGTTTAATAATTCGCTCAAAAACTTTAAGGGTACCGTTTTATTCACTACACATGACCATGAGTTTGCACAAACCGTGGCGAATAGGATCATAGAATTGACCCCTAAGGGCAATATTGACCGTTATTCTACGTTCGACGAATATATGTCCGATAAGACATTAAAGGAGCAGCGGGGCAAAATGTATGCTGTTTCAGTATAGTATAGTTTAACCCAAATCTGTACATTATGAAAACCTACGCCTCCATGGTCGGCTTGCTGTCGGCCCTATTGCTATTGTCTTGCAGTAAATCTAAAGTGGAACCTGTTAACGAGAGCGAAAATCCCGTTGGGGCCGATTATGCAATTTTGCTGCAAAGTGCTTCCTCACTTTCCCAAACATTTTTAAATGAAGACGCTGAGGGCCTAAAAATCAATCCGAAGGAAAGTAATTTTCCTGGCTTTGCTATTCCCGATTTAAGTTATAGAACGGACTCCAAGTTGAGCCTCTTTTATAAGAGCGGAAATTGCTCGGGAGAAGTGCTTCTATATGATTTTAGCGAGGACTCCAAGGATGAACTCGAGGTTTTTAATGATATAGAATCCTGTGACCTCACCATAACTGCCGTGGCCCACACAGATAGCCGACTTTTTATCGCTTATGTGATTGCATCACCAGAAAAGGATAAAAAATATTTCATAAGAACTATAAACCTTGAATCCGATAACAATGTATTTGTCGATTTGGAAATGGTTCAAAAACCCATACGCCTAGTTCCTACGAACAATAGACTTTTTATCTTAACCTTTGATGAGGAGGTTACGGATCAAAGCGGTATACGTGTTATGGAAATCGTATCCGGCACCATTATCCATGAGATGAACCTTGGATTTGATGCCAGTAGAATTTTTAAAAATCCGGAGGGGGACATAATTATAAGTTACCCTACACTTCATACTACTTTAAATTCCAGTAGTCTAGAGGTGGTCTATACACAGTATGTAGAAGGTACCGAACCTAAATTTATGGATTCCGAGACCGTTTCTTTTGACTTGGAAGGTAAAATGTATTATCAAAGGAAAAATTTGGAGGGCGAAACGGAAACTATTCCAGCCGTTTACGATTTTGGCTCCAATACGGCGGTGTTGTATTTTTTCGAGAATTTTCTAACGGATAGTCAATTGAATATAGAATTTGCTGTGTCTTCGGCGACATCGGTTCAATATGATGAAAAGAACGATTTGATTCTTATTGGGTACAAAAAGTCCGCAACTCCGAATAGCGGCGGCATTATGCGGATTACACCGTCACCGGATCTCACTTTTGTAGATAACATAGATTTGGACGGTGTTCCTTATGCCATTTTTGTAGAGTAGCTAGGGCCTGTTAACACTAAGCCCAAAAGTGGCTTTTTCGCCCTTTTTCTAGATTTCAGTGTTGATTTTTAGCCACGTAGCCCGCTATGTTTACCAAAAATCATCTCGAAATCCTAAAAAATCATCAAAAAATCCGTGGTTTTCTTTTAGTGTTAACAGGCCCTAATCTAAAACTATGCGTTGAAATATTTACTGTTCCAAATGG
>CAJQMW010000201.1 GCA_905479535.1 uncultured Maribacter sp.
CCAACCTAATTTTCACTTTACCGTTTTGGAGATTACCGCTGCGGATTTACCAGAATCCTTTGAGTTAAATAACACTTACCGTATTTATTTTACCTATGTGCTACCAGATGGCTGTACCTTTTTTGAGCATCCGGACGTAACTATGGAAGATACCACTGTCAGGAATGTTGTGGCCATAGGATTTGTCAGAACAGATGATGAAGCCTGCACACAAGCTATTGTAGAAAGGGAAGCATTCTTCAATTTTAGTGTAATTTACAATGAGCCCTACACATTTAGGTTTTACCAAGGGGAAGATAGCAATGGGGAAGCACAGTTTCTAGAGGTGGTAGTTCCCGTAGAGTAAAGCACCTTATTAATTTAACCAACCTTACGTGAGTCAAGAGGAACTCATACAAAATTGCAGAAAAGGCAATAGAAAAGCACAGGAACTACTGTATAGAAACTATGCGGCGGCCCTCTATGGGGTTTGTCTAAAATATTCCCGTAATAAAACGGAGGCCGAGGACAATCTACACGATAGTTTTATGACCATTTATGAAAAGATAGGGCAATACAGATCCAAAGGGTCTTTTGAAGGTTGGATGAAACGGATTACGGTGAACACCGTATTACAGAAATACAGGAAAGAGGAGCCTTTGAATGTTGTACACGAGAATACGGCGGGCGAAATTACGGTAGATTCCATTTACAGTGACATTAGCCTACAGACCCTATTGGAATACATTAGGGAATTGCCCAACAAATATCGTACAACGTTTAACCTGTATGTTCTGGACGGGTATACACATAAAGAGATAGGAGAATTATTGGGAACCTCTATAGGTACCTCTAAATCCAACCTCGCTCGTGCGAGATTACTTTTAAAAGAAAAAATAGAAACTAAGATTTCACAGTCCGTTATCGGAATGATCATGGTCGTTGTTGGAAGCTATTTATGAAATAAAAAATTTCTCGAAACCGACTATCCCCGAGGCAAGCCGTAGGGGTGTTTCGCCGGTTTCATTTTGGCCTTGGGGCCAAAAACCGTCCCGCACGTGCGGGATTATATTTTGCCCCAGCCAGCCCCGACCATTCGGGGGCGAAAATGCAATTCCGACCTTGTGCATTCCTCTCGCTACGCTCGTCGGATGCAAGAGGGGAGGTAAATCGGAAACCCCGAGGCAAAGCCGTCGGGGAATTATTTAGATTAAAAAATCATAGATAAAATATATAAGTCTTAAAAAGATGAACAAAAAAAAATTAGACAAACTCTTCCAAGATAAATTCTCGGACTTTGAGGAAAAGCCGAACGAAAAAGTCTGGAAATCCATCGAGGCCTCCTTGGACAAAAAGAAAAGAAACCGAATTCTTCCGTTGTGGTGGCAATTAGGGGGCATCGCTGCTGTTTTATTGATTGGTTTTATCCTTTTCAATCCATTTGCCTCGTCCAATAAGACCGATACTATTATTACGGATGTAGAACAATCCGATGCTAAAATTGATGCTGCCAAAGTTGACCCATCCGAAGAACTAATGCCCCAAAAAGATACGCAGGACGCCATAGAAGTAACTGTAGAGGATGAAAAACCGTCCGATAGTGGTGAAAATACAGAGAAGGTCGCTAATACCACTGAAAAGGCCATAGAAGAAAACGATGCTAAATCGACTAAATTGATAAACAACGCTCATCGTTTTGAAAAAGGTTTGCGTTCGGAAGACGAGGGTCTAGCGGAATATGATGATAGTGATGTGAACAAGACCAAGGAAAAAAAACCTTCAGCGCAAATGGATATCATCACAGGTAATGTCGACAAAACCACGGTTGCGATGATCGATGTGCGGTTCAAGGATGAGGATGCCGAAAAGACCCCGGAAAATAAACTTGATAGAAGCGTCAACACAAAAGACGCGGTTGTAACCAAAAGGACCAAGCAAAATACCATTGCCGATACGGACAAAAATGAACAGGAGAAACTCGATGATAACTCCAAGGGGAAATCAATTTTTGAGGAAATAGAAAATCAAGAGGAAAAGTCGGTTACTGAAAAATCCGTCAGAAAATGGTCTGCCGGACCAAGTATCGCCCCGGTCTATTTTAATGCTATTGGCGAAGGGTCACCGGTACATTCCATTTTTGCCCCTAATGCAAAATCTGGGAACGTAAATCTCAGCTATGGCCTGTCCGTTGCGTATGAGGTTAGCAGTAAACTTAAGATCCGTTCAGGAATCCATAGGGTGGATTACGGCTATGATACGAACGATATAGAATTTTCATCCTCATTGGCCGCTTCTACTAACGGACAAATAAATTCGATTAATTATGCGGCCAATTCTAAAAATTTAGTGGTGACCAGTAAATCGAACAGCAGTGCTAATTTGGATGTCCAGAATAGTGCCATTGATGTCTCTGCACAAAATTCGGCAAGGGACGGTGTCATGTCCCAGCAGTTGGGTTATTTGGAGATTCCTTTGGAACTGAATTATGCTCTAATCGACAAAAAATTTGGTGTCAACATCATTGGCGGGGTTAGCTCATTATTTTTAATGGACAATTCCGTTGCCTTAACATCAGGTGAGCTAACGACTGAAATGGGCGAGGCCAATAACGTAAACAGCACTAATTTTAGCACGAACATCGGTTTGGGTGTCAACTACAAGTTCTCCAGTAAAGTACAGCTTAACGTAGAACCTATTTTTAAATATCAGTTGAACACATTTTCTGAAACTGCCGGTAATTTTAGACCTTATTCCATTGGCGTGTACAGCGGTCTTAGTTTCAAGTTTTAGTATCGGTCAGTTGATTTAGGATAACTGTGCGGACCTCTTCCCGCAGGGTAGATTTATCTTCCTCCCCCAAAATTCCTGTCTCAAAGAATTCAAGCACTCTTGCCCTACATTTACCAGGGCCGCCTTTGAAAAAGGTAAAGGGAAATCGCTTTTTATTATCGTAAAAAATTATGGGAACCACAGGTATTTTATGCGCTATGGCCATTTTAAAGGCACCGTCCTTAAAGGAATCCATAATAATATCCTCTTCTGGCACCCCGCCTTCGGGGAATATACATATGCTCAACCCTTGTTTTAACCTCTTTTGTGCCCTCCTGTAAACCCCTGTTCTGCTCTGTGTATTGTCCCTGTCTACCATAATACAGACCCGCTTGTAAAAAAAACCGAAAATGGGGATCTTGACCAATTCTTTCTTCCCTACGAATACAAAAGGATTTTTGCTTACGTACAGCATCAACATAATGTCCAACATGCTGGTGTGGTTGGCGACCAACATATAACTCTTATTTTTCCTCAAATGTTGCTCGTATACTACAGTAGGGGGGCAACCCATCCCATATAATATGGGTTTTGCCCATAGATTTCTGACCATCCAAAAGAACTGTGGATACCAACTTTCTTTTGATACGGAAAGTAGGAGAAAAGGGAAGAAGACAAAAATGGGTACGGCTACCAAAATATAAAACCAAATCCGATATAAAGCTTGTAAAGGACGTTTCGCAATGGCTAGCATAAATCAAAAATAGGAATTTGACTCCATTATTTGTGATTTGTTTTACCTTTGCCACCTTAGATATAGAAGCAAATGGCTAGAATTTTAACAGGTATTCAAAGTACCGGCACACCACACTTGGGAAACATTCTTGGGGCTATCATCCCTGCCATACAAATGGCACAAAATCCTAAGAACGAATCGTTCCTCTTTATTGCGGATATGCATTCACTCACCCAAATTAAAAATGGTGAAGAACTTCGTCATAATACCTATGCCACTGCCGCAACTTGGTTGGCCTTTGGTCTGGATATAGAAAAAACCGTTTTTTATAGACAGAGCGATGTTCCCCAGGTTACAGAATTGGCCTGGTACCTCAGCTGCTTTTTTCCTTATCAGCGATTGACCTTGGCGCATTCCTTTAAGGATAAATCGGATCGCTTGGAAGACGTGAATGCCGGACTATTTACCTACCCTATGCTTATGGCGGCCGATATTCTCATGTACGATGCTAATATTGTTCCCGTGGGCAAAGACCAGTTGCAGCACCTGGAAATGACCCGGGATGTAGCCTCCCGTTTTCATGCGAAATTGGGGGAAACCTTTGTTTTGCCCGAAGCGAAAGTGCGACAAGAAACCATGTACGTACCCGGAACGGATGGAGAAAAAATGAGCAAGAGCAAGGGGAACCTTATCAATCTTTTCCAAACAGACAAGCAACTGCGCAAACAAATTATGGGCATCCAAACGAACAGTACCCCTATGGAAGACCCTAAAGATCCCACCAATGATAATGTCTTCGCGTTGTTTAAACTACTCGCCTCCATACCGGAAATTGAGGATATGAGCGCTAACTATTTGGCGGGAAACTATGGCTACGGTCATGCCAAACAGGCATTGTACGAAGTTATCTTAAACAAATTTGAACGCCCTCGCGAAAAATTCGAGTATTATATGAACAATCTTCAAGAGGTAGACGATGCCCTAGCCGTTGGTGCAGAAAAGGCCAAAAAGGTAGCCGATGAGGTTTTGAATAGAGTACGGGAGAAGCTGGGGTATTAAAAGCCTCCCCTAGCCCCTCCGAAGGAGGGGAAATAGTTTGGTTTAACAGATGAAACAGAAACATAGGGTTTCGTTTACGAATTTCAGTTTATAATAACTGTAATTGTCGCTATGCTTTAGATTTATATGAAAAGTACAATTAATTTCAAAAAGTCTCTTTTTTGTCATTCTGAGCCATGCTAAGAATCTTGATAAGGGAACAAGTGCTCTAAAAAGTTCATTTCAGGATTGCTAGTTTTGATTAATTCCAATTTCTTTAACCTCGTCCATCCTTTAATCTCCTTTTCCCGAGCTATAGCCTGCTGCACCCATGTAAATTTTTCATAGTACAAAAGATGTTTACAGTTATACCTAGCGGTAAAGCTCTTCTTGTTTTTACGGATACCTTCCCCATGTTCAGACAATCGCCTTGCTAAATAGTTGGTAACTCCCGTATACAAGACGCTTTTGCTCTTATTGGTTAAAATATAAACATGGTAGGTATGCCAACCTTCTTTTTGCATGCCTTTAAATTAAGGAAGATTCTTCGCTACACTGAGAATGACAGGAAGAATAAAAGTCATCTTTTTAGATAAATAACAAGCCAACGAAGTACATAGCCATACAAAAGGAGTGTTTGCCCAAAACAAACCGAGTAGTCTGTATTTTGTTTACGAGCTGTAAGAAACCACTATTAAGTCTAGGGTTTAAAAAAGTAAAAATCCGATAAAATACACTTTGAGCTGTTTTACCAATACTTAAAAATAGGTTTACAAACCACCTAGTCTGTAAAATATTAAATCGCTTCGAACAATTTACCGGGTAAAGGCCGTATTACGCCCTTCATTTCCATACCTAAAAGGGTAGAAGAAGCCTGATATATGGGAATTTTACAACTTAATGCTATACTGTCCAAAAGTTGTTTGCCATCTTTTTGCAAATAGGTATAGATGGCTTTTTCCGTTGCATCCAAATCAACGAACAATTGCTTTTGAACCGATGCGCTTTCTTTTTGGGCCACTTCCCAATCCAATAAATAAATCAAGTCGGCCGCTGAGGTCAGTATATGGGCCTTTTGCTGCTTTATCAAATTATTACAGCCCAAACTAAACTTATCCGTACTGCGCCCAGGTACGGCGAAAACATCCCGGTTATAGCTATTGGCTATATCTGCCGTAACCAAGCTTCCCCCTTTTTCTGCGGATTCTATGACCACCGTAGCTTCGCTCATACCGGCAATGATCCGGTTGCGCTTCAAGAAATTTTCCCGTTCGGGGCTGCTAGTGCTCCAGAACTCTGTGAAAAAACCACCATTTTTTAGAACGTCGGCCTGGTATTTGGCATGTACTTTTGGATATATTTGATTAAGGCCATGGGCCAAGCAGCCAATGGTCTGCAAACCATGCTTTATCGCCTCTTTTTGTATACAGATATCCACACCATAGGCAAAACCACTAACTATGATGGGGTTCAAGGGCGCAATATCCGCAATGAACTCCTCACAAAAGGCCATCCCGTAGCTCGTAATGTTCCTAGTACCTACAACGCTAATAATTTTACGGTTTTCTAAATTGATGTTTCCTTTTTTAAAAAGTAACATGGGCCCATCGATACAATGTTTTAGATAGTTCGGATAATTAGCGTCCTGAAAGTAGGTCCACTCGATATTATTTTCGGAGATATACCGGAACTCCGCTTCGGCAGCTTCCAAATGTTCCGTGCCGTAAAGGTGTTTGATGGTCTGGGTGCCTATTCCATCAATTTTCAGCAATTGATTCCGTTTATCCATAAAAATTGCGGATGGACCGCCACAATGTGAAATCAATTTTTTGGCAAACACGTCACCGATGTTCGGTACATGTTGCAGCCTTAAAATTGCAATGAGTTCATCTTTAGCAATTTGGGAATTCGTCATGGTTATCCACAAAAAAGGGTGTTTACAATGTTAATAAAAAGTTATGGCATTCGTTTTTAAGCCCCCGATTTTTTTTAATATTTGCCATCAATGGTCTTAGAACACTATATAGCTGATTTACTTTATCGATACAATTGCGTGGTTGTGCCTGGTTTTGGTGCCTTTTTAGCGGAAAGAACTTCTGCCCGAATCAACGATACGACAAACACCTTTTTTGCTCCTTCCAAATTCATTGCTTTTAACGAGCAGTTAAGTACCAATGACGGACTTTTAGTATCCTATATCGCTGAAACGGAAAAAGATTCTTATGAAAATACGCTTCTTAAAATTCAGGCGATTGCCAAAGAATGGAAAGGACTATTGAAAAAAGAAGAAAAACTAAACCTACAGAATATTGGCCTGCTCTGGACCAATCATGAAGGCCGTGTTCAATTTCAACCGTCCCAAGAAGTAAATTATTTAACGTCTTCATTTGGTTTGGCTTCCTTTAACTCCATCCCTGTAACCCGTGAAGTTCTTAAAGAAGAAGTCGTGGCAATGGAGGAAAAAATTCCGTTCACCATTAGTCCGGAACGTCGTGAGGCCAATAGCATTAGACCTTATCTAAAATATGCTGCTATTTTCCTTTTGGCCTTATCCACGGGCTTAACCGGATACCATCTCTATAAAGATGGTATTTTAACGAATAAAGTAGCCCGGCAGGATGCTCAACAGCAGGTAACCAAGCAAATTCAGGAAGCTACCTTTTTTGATACGTCTCCCTTAGAGTTGCCAACAGTGAACGTAAATGCTGTCTCCGCTTCTGCACCCGTCCGTGGTGCCGGTATACACCATATCGTCGCAGGTGCTTTTCGAATAAAAGGGAACGCCGATAGAAAAATCCAGTCTTTAAAAGACCAAGGGTATAATGCGGCCTATTTTGGCACCAATGCCTACGGCCTGCACATGGTTACTTATGACAGACATGACAATGCGGAGGATGCCCTAATTGCACTACGCGAAATAAAACGTAGTCAATCGCCGGATGCGTGGTTGCTTTCTGAGAAATAAGTCTGTCTCTTCCCTATAAACGAATATTGTTGCTTGTATCTTTGCAGAAAATTAGTTGAGATGCAAACAAAAGTACCTTCAGACTCCAGGACTACGATGACCGATATGGTGCTCCCAAGCGAGACCAATCCACTTAATAATTTATTCGGTGGTGAATTATTGGCCCGTATGGATCGCGCTGCCAGTATTGCCGCAAGAAGGCATAGCCGCAGGATTACGGTAACTGCTTCCGTAAATCACGTGGCATTTAATAGGGCTGTTCCGCTAGGAAGTGTTGTAACTGTTGAGGCTGCGGTGTCGAGGTCATTTAATACCTCAATGGAGGTTTATATTGATGTTTGGATGGAAGATCGCTTTAGTGGAGAGCGCACCAAAGCCAACGAGGCCATATATACTTTTGTAGCAGTGGACGAGACAGGAAAACCTACAGAAGTACCCAAACTGAAACCTGAGACCAAACTGGAAGAAGAACGTTACGCTGGGGCGCTAAGAAGGAAGCAATTGAGTTTGGTGCTGGCGGGCAAAATGAAAGCGGACGACGCCACGGAACTAAAGGCTTTGTTTACTGCCCCCTAGCCCCCAAAGGGGGAATTTCATATTGATTATAAAATCATTCAGCCCAATAAACTCCCTCGGGGCAAGTCCACGAAGTATCCAATCGGAAACGAATTTCAATCTCGAGGCAAGCCTCGGGGTATTCAACCCTTTGGCGGTGCCAATAAATTTTCTGATTAAGGAGAACTATCAAAAACGTAGATGCGAAGGACTATAGTTTATGACCGATGGAGAGAAGGGTAATATAAAAACTGTTGTAACTGGTCTTCTCAATTAAGCCAGCGTTCTTAATGAACGTACTGTGGTAAATAGAAACTAAGTTTTTTTTTACATGTTTTGTGATTCTTGT
>CAJQMW010000202.1 GCA_905479535.1 uncultured Maribacter sp.
CCGCATATCCGTATTTTCCCAGCTTTACATTGTAGAAACTTTCAATGCTTGGTGTTGCCGAACCCAAAAGGACATCTGCTCCGTGGAGTTTTCCCAAAACTATAGCCGCATCTCGTGCATGGTACCGCGGAGCTGGATCAAATTGTTTAAAAGAGCTTTCGTGCTCTTCATCAACAATAATCAACCCTAAATTTTGAAATGGAAGAAATAGCGCCGATCGGGCTCCTATTACAATTTGTGCCTTATGTTTTCCTTGTAAAACATTATTCCAGGCCTCAATTCTTTCCTGAACGCTATATTTGGAATGATAGACCGTTATTTTTTCACCGAAATATTCCTGCAACCTTGATATGAGCTGCGTGGTCAATGCAATTTCTGGCAATAAGTAGAGGACCTGTTCATTTTTTGCAATACAGGCATCGATGAGCTTTACATAGACTTCCGTTTTACCTGAGGAAGTCACACCCTTCAACAACGTAACCTTATTATCCTCAAAAGTCTTTGAAATATCACCCAAGGCTTTTTCTTGATAGTCGTTCAGGTCTTTTGTTTCTGAATTTCCATCGGTATTATCGTAATTCACCCTATCCTTTCTGATAAAATACTCCTCTAAAATATTCTTCTCTACTAAAGCTTTAATGATAGCACTGGAACTGCTGCTTAGTTTTTCTAAATCCGAAGTGGAAATGGGCTTTTTAGAACTGCCTTGTAATTGAAAAAGGGACAAAACGACCTGACTTTGTTTTGGTGCCCTTTTTAAAGATTCCAACAGCTTCTCCAAGGCGTGGTCTGAGGTATACTCAGGCCCCAAACGAACATAACGTACCAGCTTAGGTTTGTACTGCTCATAAACCTCTTCTTTAAGTTTGATTACATTCTTCTCCAACAGCCTATACAGGATGGGCATTACATTTTTTCTATCTATAATGCTGGCAACTTCGTGTACTTTTAAAACTGCTTGATGCTGCAAAGCCTCAAAAATCAAAAATTCATCGTCCTTAAGTTCCAGCTCATTTACATCTATTTCAGAATTACGAAGCACCAACGTTTCACTTTCCAACAAAAAGGCACTTGGCAACGCGCTCCGCACCACTTCGCCCAGCGTACACATATAATAATCCGCGATCCATTTCCAATGTCGTAATTGGATCTGCGTCACTATAGGATGTTCGTCAAGGACTTGATGAATCTCTTTGGCTTCATAGACTTCGGGAGCGGTCTGGTGAATATCTGCTATGAGCCCCGTATATATTTTTGACTTACCAAAAGGCACGGCAACACGCATGCCCTGCTTTAGAACCTGGGCCTCCTCAACACTTATGCTGTAGGTGAAATGCCGCTCCAAAGGAATGGGCAATATAACATTGATAAAGTGTGCCATACCTTTTGAACTCGTCTTGAGCCCATCGTTTACCTGCGAATTTCGCATTTCGTGTTCTGATTTTGTCATTTTCACTTCCGTAGCTATGGCTATGCAACCTAAAAATTACTTCATCAGACCACAAAAGCCTTTATTCTCGGTTCCAAACATGAACTCAAGACGAGTTCATTAACCTTCCACACGCAGCCAGGTTTGTGTGCGATAAATGAAAGCTAGATATCCCCTTACTTTAAGTTCATCAGGGTCATCTGGATTTAACCATATTTTAAAACGGAAAGACATGGCTTGTTCCGGGTCGAACAGTCTTTTACCCTTCCATTTGCCGTCATCATTTTTTTCACCGGCAGTAATGATTTCCATCCCCACGACAGGTTCGTTCTTTAATTCCCCATCGCATTTTATGCAGACCGCATCCTCCTTGCCTTCTTCCAATATTTCTTCAACATAACCGTACATTTTCCCTTCTTTCTTATAAATATGAATTATCCCCTTAGGTTCGCCTGTACGGTCATCTATGGTTTTCCATCGCCCAAAAACCGTTTGAGCGGTTAAAAAGCTTGTAGAGCATAAAAATAAAAGAATCAGGAGACATTTACGGGGGTATTTCATTCTTCTTTTTTAGTAATCTTCCTCAAGGAGTTCAAGGAGGCATTCAGTTCAAAACCGAGCAGCAAGATATTGGAATTTAACCAAATGTAGACCATCAAAATCAATAATCCTCCCAATGCTCCGTATAGCTCATTGTATCTGGCAAATTTTTCAACATAAATCCCAAAAAGGTAAGAAGTTATTACAAAGAGAATTGTGGTCATTAGTGCGCCTACAGAGAAGAACCTGGCCTGTTTCCCTTCACGTGTACCAAAATAATAAAGTATGGCCGTTGTTAAATAGGAAAGTATTATAAAGAATAATATCTTGGCAATCTGCACACCGATTATCTCATCCTTACCAAGCACGTATCCCCCTTGTCTTGCCGCAAATTCAGATAGATAACCCAAAACATAGAATTCAAAATAGATGAACGCCACAAAACCTACTATAATAAGTATGGCCAAAATCAACCCCACCATTAGTGCAAATAAATATTGTCTAAAAAAATTACGTGTAAGCTCAATGTGATAGGATGTTTCAAAACCCCCAAAAATTGAATTCACACCGTTGGCTACTAGAAATATAGATAAAAGAAAGGCAGAAGATAATAGTCCTCCCCTTTTTTGGTCTTTTATCTGTTGAAAAACTTCTCCAAAATATTCGCCTGTAGCATTGGGCAAAAAGGATTCCAAGAACATTTGAAACTGAATTTCAAAATCGGCATTTTCTATACTGATGTAGGAAACCAAAAAAGGTACTAGGGTTACCATAAAAATTAATAACGGGAACAGTGCCAGAAACAGACTGAAGGCTATGGCACTGGCACGGGTAGAAATAGCACCTTTTAAGATGCCACTTACGTACATTTCCGTTAAATCATAAGCGGAGAGCCCTTCAAACCCAGGAAGTTTAATCTTTTTTAAAATACGCACAAACCAATCTACTATGGGTATTTTCTCTAGTTTTTCCTCTATTTCCGCCGACATCTATACTGCTTTTAAGCTTAAATCCATATTGTGGACGGAATGCGTTAAAGCTCCCGAAGAAATGAAATCCACGCCACATTCCGCATATTGGCGGATGGTATCCTCATTTATTCCTCCAGAAGATTCGGTAAGGCAAGTATCACCGATGAGGCTTACCGCTTTCCTAGTATCTTCATAAGTGAAATTATCGATAAGAATACGGTACACCCCGTCCGACTTTAAAATCTCTCGGATTTCATCCAAATTCCGAGCCTCCACAATTATTTTTAAATCCCTGTTCGTCTCTTTCAGGTATTTCTTGGTCATATCGATTGCCTTGGTGATTCCCCCGGCAAAATCTATATGATTATCCTTTAGCATTATCATGTCGTACAGGGCAAACCTATGGTTCTCGCCTCCCCCAATCTTTACCGCCCACTTTTCCAAAGCGCGTATGCCCGGTGTGGTTTTTCTGGTATCCAAGATTTTGGTACCGGTACCTTCCAACAGCCTAACAAAAAAATTGGTCTTAGTAGCTATTGCGCCCATGCGCTGCATGGCATTGAGGACCAACCGTTCCGCTTTTAAAATGCTCTGGGAACGTCCCGCTAAATAAAAAACGATGTCGCCGTATTTAACAGAACTTCCATCTTCAATAAGGGTCTCTATTACTAATTCTTCATCGACATATGAAAACACTTTCTTGGCGAACTCGACTCCAGCGATAACCCCTTCATCTTTAACCAATAATTTGGCTTTGCCTGTAGCTTCTTTAGGAATGCAGGCCAAGGAGCTGTGATCACCGTTACCGACATCCTCACGGACGGCATTCTCTATTATTCCCTGTATTTCCTTGTTAAATTGTGCTTCTGATATCATTCTTAACTATTGGGCAATGCTAAAATACGAATCCATTTGGGAATTTGATTTACTTTTGAAACATGACAATTAAACTATTGGCCATTGGCAAAACGGACAGTAAGGCACTTCATAGCTTGATCAATGTCTATGAAAAGCGATTGCAACATTACATCAAGTTTGAAATAGAATTGATTCCCGACCTAAAGAACTCAAAAAATCTTTCCGAGGACCAACAAAAAACCAAGGAAGGGGAACTGATCCTAAAAAAACTGAATCCTACGGATGTTCTCGTACTGCTTGACGAAAAAGGAAAACTCTTTAGTTCCATTGAATTTTCATCCTATCTGCAAAAGAAAATGAATTCCGGAATTAAACAGTTGGTTTTTCTAATTGGTGGACCCTATGGGTTCAGTCAAGAAATTTATGCCGCCGCTGCCGGAAAAATGAGTCTTTCCAAAATGACGTTTTCACATCAAATGATTCGTTTATTCATTACAGAGCAGGTTTACAGGGCTTTCACCATATTGAGAAACGAGCCCTACCACCATCAGTAAATTCAAGTTCTAGTTCAAGTTCAAAACTAATAGAGCACTCGGAACTTGATCGTATGCTCCACTCTTTTCAAGGCCTTTATAACGTCTTTGTTGTATTCCTTATCCAAATCGGTAATCACATAACCTACCTCATTGTCAGTAGATAAATACTGACTGGAAATATTAAGTTCGTATTCCGCCAACACCTTGTTGATTTTGGCCATGATTCCAGGCACATTTTTGTGGATATGTAGAAAACGGTGCGCTTTGTTCTGTTTTGGTAAACGGATATTCGGGAAGTTTACCGCATCTACAGTATTTCCGGAATTGATATAATCCATTATTTTGTTGGGTACAAAATCGGCAATATCCCTTTGCGCTTCTTCCGTACTTCCCCCTACATGGGGGGTTAAAATTACGTTCGGGAAACCTTGTAGTTTAGTTTTGAACTCCCCATTGATCCTGGGCTCCTCTGGATAAACGTCTATGGCGGCCCCGGCTATTTTTCCGCTTTTTAGGGCATCGGACAAGGCATCGATATCAACCACGAATCCACGGGAAAGATTAATCAGCATGGCCCCATTTTTCATTTGATCGATTTCCCGTTCCCCTATAAAGTTTTTATTGGCCGGGTTGTCATCAATATGTAATGTTACAACATCGGAAATATTCAGTAAGTCCTCTAAGGTGTTACACTTTTTGGCGTTACCAAGTGCTAAACTGTCCTCCACATCGTAATAATAAACACGCATACCAATGGCTTCCGCCAAAACGGATAGTTGCTTTCCAATATTACCGTATCCGACAATTCCTAAATTTTTACCTCGTACCTCCCTTGAACCTGCGGCGGTCTTTTGCCATTGGCCATTGTGGATTTCCGTGCTTCTTGCAAAAATACTTCGCATGAGCATGATTATTTGCCCAATGGCCAATTCCACGACCGAGCGAGTATTACTGTAGGGCGCATTAAAGACCACAACTCCTTTTTTCTTGGCGTATTCTAAATTAATCTGGGTGGTTCCAATACAGAAGGCCCCCACGACTAAAAGTTTGTCCGCAGCATCCAACACTTTTTGGGTGACTTGCGTTTTTGAGCGGATACCCAGTACGTGGACTCCCTTGATTTTTTCAATCAATTCTTCCTCGGGCAAACTATGCTTTATCAGTTCAACCGAAAAACCATCTTCGGATAGGTTTTCAAACGCAGCGGTGTGTACATTTTCCAGTAAAAGGACTTTGATGCGGTTCTTGGGGTAGGATATATTTCTTGGCAAATCGTTCACGAATAAAAATTCATCTAAATTAGGTGCTATATGGTCCGCATTGTCCGCGGCCTTTTCTCGGTGTACATTTTCGGTATAGGCGAAGAACTTGTCCGCAATCCCGGCCTCACGCATAACGTAATCGCTATAACCATCGCCAATGACCTGAACTTCACCGTCCAGATCCATTTGTTTTAGGCATGCTATTTTTCCGTTATGTTGGGATAGTACATTGGTTTCGTCAAACCCTATAATATTCCCATCGTCATCAAAACGAAACGTATTGGCATATACACGTTCTGATGGTATATTATACTCGGCTACGATTGGGTCTATAAATTCTTTAAAACCACAGGAAATCACATAAATATCATCCGCATAGGTTTCAAAGAAGTCCTTATTGGAAGTGATGGATTTTGAGATTTTTTGACGCAGTTCCCCTACAAGTCCCGCTAAGTCAGATTTATTGGCGTTCAACAGTTTTATACGTTTTTCCAAAGATTCCGTAAAGGATATATCTCCGTCAATCCCAAGATTGGTGATTTTCTGTATTTCATCAATGATTTTCTCCTTGTTGGAATTGCCCTTTAAGGTCATTTCGGCAAGTACATCCAGTGCCTCTACCCTAGTCAATGTACTATCAAAGTCAAAGACATATTTTCTTCCGGCTTCTACCATTCTTGCAATATCAACTTAAATAGGCTGTAAAAGTAAAAATTAATTTGTCCAGTAGTTAGGGAATCTTATCAAAAGTTATCCCTGTAAACAAAAGTCATTAATCTGTTATGAATTTTAGCTAATTATCTATAAATATGAGCCCCAATTTCATTTTTCTTGAAATTAAACAAGTATTACAAAAAACTTAAAATCGCTTTTGAAAACTCAGCAGTTTTGTATGTGTCGCTATGGTTTCCAGGTATAAGGACCAATTTACTTTTTTTGAACACTTCGTGAAGGGATTGAGGATTCCCGTTGTCCGAGTCTTTGTCCCCTGCAATTACTAAAATTTTGGTACTTATCTTTTGTAGCTCTTCGATGGATGTTACCGGTTGGTGTTTTTGCTGTAAGTGAAGGGAGCGTAAATCCGCTCCAACAGATTGGGCATATTCCACAGCACCTTTCGTTTCATCGGTGGTATTCCCGGCAAAAGCCTCCATGAACATAATTCTTCTGTCCCAATCGGGATTTGTAAATTCCAAACCCATTCCGCCTAGGACAGCCTTTTTAATCCTAGGTTCTTTGGTCAGTAAATTTGCCAATACGATACTACCACGAGAGTACCCAACGGCATAGTATTCCTTGGTATTTAAATGGCTCATCAATTCCTTTAAATCCTTTACTTCGGCATTATCCTTATAGGCACTGTCCTCTTTTGGCTTCCCCGAACTTCCGTTGCCTCTCAGGTCCGGTACCACCACACGATATCCTTTTTCCAATAAATCTTTCTTTAGCGGAGTCTTTTCCCAAGATTTTCCCGAACCTAGAAAACCATGCACAAGCAGTACGGCCTTGCCAAAACCCTCGTCCGTATAGGTAATTTCGGTTCCGTCGAACGATTTGAAAAAATTGGTTTGGGAATAACCTCTTGCTGAAACCATAAGAATTACGGAAATCGATAGTATCCTATACATAGAATCGTTTTATGGATTAGAAGTATACAGTAAACCTGTTAAAATAGCCAACCCAAAACTAACCAGAGTGCCAATTAGGATGTACTCCGTTAATTTCCTATTGTTACTTTCCTTTAAGTCGTTAAACCTAAAGACCGATTTGGCCGTGATCAAAAGTCCAATGGCTTCCCATCTTCCTATCAAGATAAACACAAGAACAAAAAGCCGTTCTATAATTCCTATATATTTGCCTGCGTTTGGCAAAGATTTGTGATCCGTTCCAATTTGATAGGACATGCGTTCTAAGATCTTACCCATAATAATGGCAGAGGGGAAAGTGACAAAAACTATCGCCAATAGCAAGGGCCAATCTATATTTTGAATCAGGTCTATAGCATGGGACGGTAATTCCGCATAAAATGAGCAAATATAGATTACTCCTACATGCAGGAGCTGATCCAAGAAAAAAGGAACACCCTTGTTCGTGAAGAACCGCTCGGAGTACAACTTTAACAAATCGATTATCAAATGGCTTAAAGCCAATAACAGTATAAGTTTCCAAGCATTGATATCCCACAATGCTAGAGCGTAAAGTCCTAGATGAATGAGTATATGCAAATACAGATACTTGGAAGCTATTTTATTCGCTTCTTTATGGATGACCCATTTTTGCGGCTGAAGCATAAAATCCCCAATCAGATGTGCCAACAATAGTTTTATGAATATTTCCATTTTTAAAATTCAGGACAAACGTTTTCGTAATAAGCCAATAAATCCGTCACAAGATCGAAGCGGGCCCTTTTTAATCGTTGACTTACCGCAGATTGCTTTATGCCAAGCCGCTTGGCTATTTCTTTCTGGGATGCCTCTGGATTTTCTAAAACCAACGTCATAATTTCTGCAGAGACCGCGCTCCAATTATCCATAAAATCTAGCGATAACTGCAACATTAGATTTAGGGTACGGTCGTAGAATTCATTACCCGTGGCAATGCTTAGGTTTATTTTACTGTCCTTCAATGATTCAAGCTTACGGCCAGAGCGTTGATAGGCGGGGCCGTTAGATTCTGTTACACCGGCACCCAAAAAAGTTTCGAGACCAATTCCTATTCCCATTCGCACGTCCAACCCCTTAACCGACTTTAAAAGTGCTTTAATCTTAATGGCGGTAAGAAGTGCATTTTCCCTATTTACTTTTAATTGAAACTCATCTCCACGGTATATTTCCCAGTTCATGGGAGATGGACCAAACTCGTTGAAGAATTTCTTGAGCATCTCCATCCATTCTAAGGAGGGGTGCTTTTCAGAATTGA
Source organism: uncultured Maribacter sp. (assembly GCA_905479535.1). GTDB lineage: Bacteria > Bacteroidota > Bacteroidia > Flavobacteriales > Flavobacteriaceae > Maribacter. Next base: position 8,516 of record CAJQMW010000202.1, read on the forward strand.
TGATGTCTCCGGTAATTATTGCAATCATTTTTATTAACTATAAAATTAATATTATCATTAATAAGCTATTTCACTAATATATTAATTTATTACCTATTAAGCTAATAATTTGAGGTTTAAAACCATCGTCTAGTTTTCGCACAGTATGCGATGAAGTCTTTGCCAAATTTTTTCGTCAACATCTTCTCTTCCGGAACAATCTGAAAACGGTTCATGTAAGATACGAATCCGGCGGCCAATAATACATTAAAAGCATTGCCCAACTTTAACCCCAATGCCAATAAGAGCAACAGCATGGCCAGATACATGGGGTTTCTAGAAAGCTTGTACAAGCCATTGGTAACTAATTTCGAAGCCTTAGAAGGATTGGTGGGGTCAATTGTAGTTTTAGTGCTAAAAAATTGAATTAAGGAAACGCAGAGCACGACAATAGCCATTCCCACAAGGATTTTAGCTAGCCACAAACGACCAAAAAAATCAAAATAACCAAAGGGTAAAAATCGATTTAACAGGTACATTGCAAAAGCAAAGACGAAAACAACAAGTGCGGGTGGTAGCTTTAATTCCATGATATAAAATTAGTACATTTGATTTTTATCCTATAGGAGTTTCCCAATAATTGGCTTAAATGAAGTTAGTATTTGCAACGCACAATCAAAACAAGTTAAGGGAGATACAATTACTAGTTCCAAAACATATCACAGTAGTCTCTCTGCATGAAATAGGCTGTAAACAAGATATGCCGGAGACTGCGGATACGCTAGAGGGAAATGCAAAGTTAAAAGCTGACTTCGTTTTTGAAAACTACAACCTTCCCTGTTTTGCTGATGATACGGGTCTATTGGTAAAAGCATTGAACGGTGCCCCTGGTGTATATACGGCCAGATATGCTGGCGAAGCAAATGATGCCAACGCCAATATGGACAAACTACTCCATAATTTAATGGGTGAAAAAGACAGGTCCGCAAGTTTTAAAACGGTAATAGCACTTCGTCTTTCGGAAAAAACCCAATTCTTTGAAGGTTCGGTTCACGGCGAAATAGGTGCCGAAAAAAAAGGAGCCGATGGCTTCGGCTATGACCCCATCTTTAAACCATTGGGCTATGACAAAACATTTGCCCAACTCCCCATTTCCATTAAAAATAATATTGGACACCGTGGCATAGCTTTTGCCAAACTGATAAAATTTTTGAACACGTTGAATGCTACAATCTAAAAAAAAATCGATTTAGGCATGCTCTTTTTCAAATAAGTATTGTTTTGGGCGCCTTATGCATAATTATCTATGACAATCCCAAACTACAAAAAGCGTTTATCTTGTTAATGTGCGTCACTCGAGTAATCGGAAATTGCATGTCCACATACGGCTATTTGATTGCACCCTAATCAACAATCACATTAATCTTAGACTATCCAATAATTAGCAGTACCTTTGCCGCTTTAATAAACGCCGCTGGTATAGCAGGTGTTGCGCGGAGTCTAATGGGTTATATACGGTAATCGCTCTATGCAACATTCATATTTGCGATTAAGTATAACATATTATGACAAAGTTTGAAGCACTAGGACTGCAAAAGTCCTTATTAGATGCTATTACGGATTTAGGTTTTGAGACCCCGTCCGAAGTACAAGAAAAATCAATCCCTATTTTATTGGAAAGTGAGACCGATCTGGTGGCACTTGCGCAGACGGGGACCGGTAAGACGGCCGCATTCGGTTTTCCCCTAATTCAAAAAATTGACAGGGATAGTAGAACCACACAGG
>CAJQMW010000203.1 GCA_905479535.1 uncultured Maribacter sp.
GGCCAGCTCCAATGATATTTACGGATTTAGAATTCATTATTTATATTTTGTTTTCGACAAGTTCCTTTCTGCTAAATTTATATTCTCAATGCCTTTTAACAGTGCATCCGGATTAAAAGAGATACTATCGATCCCACACTCCACTAAAAATTTAGCGTATTCCGGATAATCACTAGGGGCTTGGCCGCATAAGCCTATTTTCACTCCATGCTTATTCGCTTTTTCAATGGCCATTTTAATCAACAGCATGACGGCAGGGTCAAACGGATCGAATACTTCGCTCAACAATTCTGAATCACGGTCGGCTCCCAAGGCAAGCTGCGTAAGATCATTGGAACCGATGGAAAATCCGTCAAAATATTTGGCAAATTCCTCGGCCAACAGAGCATTGCTCGGTATTTCTACCATCATGTACAGTTGCAGTCCGTCAACGCCCCGTTTTAATCCCCTATTAGCCATCAGTTCTATGACCTTTTTGGCTTCGGCCACATTCCTTACAAAAGGCAGCATCAATTTAACATTGGTGAAACCCATATCTTCCCGGACTATTTTCATCGCTTCGCATTCCATTTCGAAGGCTTCACTATACAATGGGTGGTAATAGCGCGATGCACCCCTAAAACCGATCATTGGGTTTTGTTCCTTGGGCTCAAACGGATGCCCTCCGATCAGGTTGGCATATTCGTTGGATTTGAAATCGCTCATTCTTACAATGACCTCTTTAGGATAAAATGCCGCTGCGATGTTGGCCGTTGCTTCAGCGAGCCGATGGACGAAATAATCCGGCTTGTCCGTATAATGACTCGTTAGATCTTCTATCTGCCGCCGCACCTTGGTATCGGTTATCTTTTCGAAATGGCGCAGTGCCATAGGGTGTATCTGAATGGCATTGTTGATAATGAACTCCATGCGCATCAGCCCTATGCCCTTGTTGGGAAGGACCGCATATTTAAAGGCCATATCGGGATGGCCCAAAATGAGCATTACATCCGTTTTAGGTATTTCTATCCGGGAAAGGTCGATTTCCGTTTCATCCCAACTTGCTTCGCCATCATAGACATAGCCCGTATTGCCCTCGGCCGTGGATACCGTGATAAACTGGCCGTCCTTTATCGTCCGGGTAGCATTACCAGAGCCTACAATAGCGGTTGTGCCTACTTCACGGGCAACAATGGCCGCATGCGATGTCCTTCCCCCTTGGTCCGTTATGATGGCACCTGCTTTTTTCAATATGGGGTCCCAGTCGGGGTCGGTCCTACCGGTCACAAGTATCTCGCCTTTGGCCAGCTTGTCCATCTCGGAAGGGGATCTCAGCAACCTTGCCCTTCCTGAAATAATACTGTTGCCGAGGCCAATTCCCTCACAGATCAGTTTGCCTTTTTCTTTAACCGTATATTCTTTAAAAGTTGTTTTTTGTACCTTTTGGCTATGTACCGTTTCAGGTCTGGCCTGTACGATAAAGAGTTTGCCGCTCGTACCGTCTTTTGCCCATTCTATATCCATGTGCCTTTTATAATATTGTTCTATAAGCACTGCCCATTCTGCCAGTTGGGTCACTTCGTCATCGTTTAATATAAATTTCTGTTGTTGGTCCAAGGGAGTGTTTATGTTAATGATGGCTTCTTCCGGTTTTACAATATCATGTACCGATTTCTTGGAGTAGATCATCGTTTTTTCCTTGGTGCCCAACTTTCGGGAAATAATGGCTTGCTTAACCTTACCTATAAAAGGTTTGAACACTAAAAATTCATCGGTATTTACGCTTCCCTGTACCACGTTTTCACCCAAACCCCAAGCCCCGGCAACCAAAGCCACTTTTTCAAAGCCGGTATCGGGATCAAGTGAGAACATCACACCTGAGCAGGCTTTGTCCGAACGCACCATCAATTGTACCCCTACAGAAAGGGCCACTTTGTTATAGTCAAAGCCATTATCGATACGGTATTTAATGGCCCGATCGGTAAAAAGGGAGGCATAGCAGCGATGACATGCTTTCAGGAGATTTTCAATGCCGCGCACGTTCAAATAAGTCTCCTGCTGACCTGCGAAACTCGCATTGGGAAGGTCTTCGGCAGTAGCACTGCTGCGGGCCGCAAAAGAAACATTCTCCCCATTTTGATTCGTTAGGTATTCGTAGCCCTCTTTGATTTTTTCTTCCAATTTTTGATGGAATGAACCGCTTAGCATCAATTGTCTGCACTTTTTACCAACCTCCTGTAAATTGGAGAAGTTATCGGTATTGAGAGAGGAATGTATTGTACTTAATTGACTCTTAAAATCGTTATGGTCAAGGAAATCCCAATAGGCATCGGAAGTAATGGCGAATCCATTTGGGACGGCAATACCCTTACTTGATAGATTTTGATACATTTCACCTAAGGAAGCGTTTTTCCCCCCTACCTGTGGGATATCGTTAATCCCGATCTCATCGAAGTATTTGATGTATGTTTTCATATTGTTTTGTTTTAAGGTGATTATTGAACGTCTCTTTTGATCTTGCCACATGGCGTGAAACGTCAAAGCCGCCCGCCCGCCCGTGCTTGCTAAGCACTATTTGCCAAAGTTGGATGCTCCGCGACCGGAAGGCCCCGGCGCAGGATAGCAGATAATACTTCCACATCCTGTAAAAACGGTCCGGATAATTGTTTTTGAGCACGTGCCAGTGGCTGTCAAAATCCTGGAACCACGCCATCAAGGTTTTGTCATAATGTGTCCCGAAGTTGTGCCAGTCTTCCATCACGAAACGGCCTTCAATGGCCCGGGCTATCTGCTTTATGGAAGGGAGCATGGAATTGGGGAATATGTACTTTCCGATCCACGGGTCGGTGGTGCGCACCGAAATATTGCTGCCAATGGTCTGGAGCAGGAAAATACCATTATCTTCAAGGCAGCGTGAAACCATTTCCATATAGCTTTTATAATTTTTGTACCCTACGTGCTCGATCATGCCGAGGGAAACTATATGGTCGAACCTTTCGTCCACATCCCTGTAATCCTGCTGCCTTATCTCCACGGGAAGGCCTTCGCACAATTTTCTGGCAAGTTCAACTTGTTCCTTGGAGATGGTAATGCCCACCACATTGACTCCATAATTCTCAGCGGCGTATTTTGCAAAGCTGCCCCAGCCGCAACCGATGTCCAATACCCGTTGCCCTTGCTGGAGGCCCAGTTTCCGGCATACCAGTTCCAGTTTGGCTTCTTGGGCCTCATCGAGGTTTTGGGCTTTATCCCAGTAGGCGCAGGTATACACCATACGCTTGTCCAACATGGCCCTGTATAGATCATTGCCAATATCGTAATGATGATGGATGTTGCTATAAACCCTGGTCGGGTTTTGTAGATTCGCGATCACGGCACCCAGGTATCCCAGTACGGCCCGTGGGGTTATTGCATAATTCTTGTCGAGTCCGGAGCTTAAGAGACGATGGAAAAACCCGTCAAGGGCATCTGCCTCCCACCAGCCGTCCATATAGGCCTCGCCCAACCCCAATGAGCCATGCACTACCAATTTATTGTATAGGCGTTCGTCCAATACCCGGATATCCCACGGGCAGCTGCCATTGATCTGGATATCCGCCGATTCCAGTAAGCTTTGTATTTTTGATTTGTTCCCTTTCATATTTTATGCTTTTAAGTGATATTACGGTTACATCACGGGGCTAAATTCCTTGGCGCCCCATCCGGACATATCCACATAGGTTTTCCACCGCAGATCCACCAGTTCCTGGGCGGCTTTCATAAGGCGTTCGGCCTCTTCGGGATGGGTACGGATCAAAATCCTATAGCGCAGTTCATTGTAGGCATACTCCTTTAATTGTATGGTGGGGGTGGGGGAATCTAGGACAAAAGGGCTTTTGCCCATTTTCCGCAACGTGGGATTATAACGTAGCAAGGGCCAATGTCCGCAATCTACCGCCAGTTTCTGTTGGGTCATTCCCTTTTGCATATCTATGCCGTGTGCGATACATTGACTGTACGCCAGTATGATCGAAGGACCGGGATAGGCTTCCGCCTCGCGCATGGCCAAAAGGGTTTGCTGCGCGTTGGCGCCCATGGCTACCTGTGCCACATATACATTGCCGTAGGAAATAGCCTGTAAGGCCAGGTCTTTCTTGCCCACTTTCTTTCCGCCGGCGGCAAATTTTGCGGTAGCGGCCGTCGGGGTGGCTTTGGACATCTGCCCGCCCGTATTGGAGTAGACTTCGGTATCCAAAACCAGTACGTTGACGTTCCTGCCCGTGGAAAGGACATGGTCCAACCCTCCGGACCCTATGTCGTATGCCCAACCGTCACCACCTACCAACCATACGCTCCTTCTGACCAGATGATCTGCTACGGACAGTAGCTTTTCGGCTGCGTCATTATCCATCTGGGCCAATTTTTTCTTAAGAACGGCAACCCCTTCCCTTTGCCTGCTTATTTCCGATTCATATAGCTGCTCATTGTTAAGCAAGTCGGCTGTCAATTCTTCGCCCAGGGCAGGGCTCAAGTGCTGTACCAGCCCCCTTGCCATGGCCAAATGGTTATCGGCCGTTATCCTCATGCCCAGGCCGAATTCGGCATTGTCCTCGAACAAGGAATTGGACCAGGCTGGCCCCCGGCCTTCTTTATTAGTCGCCCAGGGCGTTGTGGGCTGGTTGCCCCCATAAATAGAGGAGCAGCCCGTAGCATTGGCCACAATGAGGCGCTCCCCGAACAACTGGGTAAGCACTTTGATATAGGGCGTTTCACCACAGCCGGCACAGGCCCCGGAAAACTCGAACAGCGGTTCCAGGAACTGCGCGCCCCGTACCGAGGAAAAATCTACTTCTGCCCGGTCATTAAGCGGCAGGCTTTCAAAGAAGCTGATGTTCTCCCTTTCCTTTTCCAGTACAGGTACCCTTGGCCTCAGGTTGATGGCCTTGGTACTTTCGTCATCAGGGTCGGTAACCGGGCACACTTCCACACAAAGGTTGCAACCGGTACAATCTTCCACATATACCTGCAGGGTATAGCGCGTCTCGGGAAATCCGCGGGCATTGATGGGGGCGGACGGAAATTCCTCCGGTGCCGGTTCCAGGTATTCCCTGTTATAAAATTTGGAGCGGATAACGCTGTGCGGGCATACAAAACTACAGTTGCCGCATTGGATACATATATCTTTCTCCCACTGCGCCACCAGATCGGATAAATTGCGTTTTTCCCAGCGGGTGGTCGCACTTGGGTA
>CAJQMW010000204.1 GCA_905479535.1 uncultured Maribacter sp.
GTGCCCCTTCTTTTGATTATTGGATGACATTTTAACGATGGCGATTGTCCAGCTGCCTCCTCCTAAAACCGCAAACTTTAAATCGCTCATTGTAGAATAGAAAACGCAGCTTAAAATTACCAAATTAATGGTATTCTTTAAGTTCTATATACCAGACCTATATCTTTTTTGGCATGGTGCTTGTTTTGTAAGAATAGAATTTAAAACCGAAAGAGATGAAAGCACTAAAACTACTACTAGGATATTCACTTATGGCTACCCTGCTAGTTTCTTGCTATGCGGATGTAATCATAGAAGATGAATTTATAGAAGAATCGGCTTTTAATACAGATCAGGTTTTGCAGGCTTACGACTTGTGGTACGTGGATATCAACCAGACCCGTGGTAATGGCGAAGTCCCTTTTTTACAGCGGGCGTTTACCATAGCATTTAATAACGGAGTGTTCTACGCCAACAATAATATCGTAGGTATAGGTAAAACAGGGAACGGTTTGGGAATTGATGCCGGATATTACGAAACACTTAGGGGTATCGTTGAAATAGATCATGATATTGATGGAAGATGGTTACTAGAGGTATATGCTTTAAACGGCAATACGTTAGAATTATATGACGCCAGTTCGGATACGTCCTATTTTCTAAAAGGATATCAACGGAATAATTTTGATTATGATCAGGTTTTTTATGATAACATCAATTATTTCATTCAGGAGTACGATATATGGGAAAAGGTCTATACCAGCGAAACTGGAGCGCTCAATGATTTTGACGAGGAGAACTTTTTACAGTTTTTACCAGCTTTGTTTCGCTCTTCCGTGGATAGTCCTGGTACACCATTAAATAGTTTACAATGGGATTTTGAGGGAGATTATGAAGTCTATGATATTGCGGGAGAAGGATCGCTAAAAACGTTAACGTTGGACTATGATTTTTCTGGTGATGATTATTTTGAATTGTACGTGATTAATGATAGCACTATAGAATTGTATCACCCGGATAGTGAAACGGTATATGAATTTAAAGGAAGGGGATACCAGCAGTATTTAAAGTCCGGTAAAGGTTCTGTTGATAAGAAAAGAGTTAAAACTTCCAATCCTACTATGCAGGTGGAAAGGCGAAGAAAAAAATAGTTTTTAGTTGAAAATTGCCATTGTTCCTAGGAACAATGGCAATTTAATTTTACTCGATAATCGAGATTTAAGTGCTCAGAGGCTTGCCCCGACATTTTAAAGTTGTTTTCTTCCGAATGCCTCGTGAGCTTGCCTCGAGGTAGTTTACCTAAATTTAAATTGTTCGTGGCGTTTCTGGTTAACCCACATCTTCCATAATTACAGAATCTATTTCAATTTCATCCGTTGTGTGTAGTACGGATACATCCCCTGTAGTTTCAAAAATCACCGCTTTTACCTGAGATAGTTGTAGCACATTTGCCTCTCGTAACTTTCCCATAAGATCTGCCCTACTAACCAAAGCCTTTCTTAAGTTTTCTTCGAAAATATCTCCATCCTTCATCAATAATAGGGGGGGGGTATTGGTCAGAACTTTCTGGGCCTTGTTAGAGGAGCTTAAAATTTTTGATAACAAAACTTGTAGACCTGCCAATAGCGCTAATGAAATAAAAGCAGGGAATAAGCTAGATAGCGGTTTATTAACGGCATCGGCCAAAATAGACCCCATTGCTATGGTTACGGCGAAATCAAAACTGGTCATTTTCGCGAACGTACGTTTTCCCGCAACACGTGTAATGAACATAATATACAAGTAGATAAGGATAGCCGCAATACACATTTGGCCTACGGTCTTAAGGGAAACAGGGTCTAAAATCTCCATAGTTATTCTTTTACAAGCTCCAGAGTCTGAACGTTATTGGCACCATCCGTAGATTGCCATTTTTGATAATCGTTCTTATTTTCTATAAAAATCCAAGTTTTGGAAAACTCAGATTCGTCACCTTCAATGGTTATGAATTCTTCGGTAGTGGACCAAGTAAAAGGCGTGGCATCTTTTTTGGAAACCCCAAGCAAAGAATAGTCTAGGTTTTTAGTGCCCGTTCCATTTTTGTTAAAGGTAATCGTACCAATGTTGCTAACGGACATTCCTTGCTCCCCTGGGTTGGAGCGTTGGTATTTCTCAACGTTCCACGTCCCCACCAATCTAGGGGAACATGAAGCCAAAAAGAATAGTGAAAAAATGAGTGCGGATAATTTGGTTTTAGTTTTCATATAGTTTGTTTTAGTAAAATTAGATTTCATGATGATAAAAAGGTTACTCATCTGCGATTAATCCTAATGCATCTGCGAATAGCAAACTTACTGCCTAAGCATTCTTTTTTTAAATGTGGATGGATTTTCTCCCGTAACCTTCTTAAAACTACGGTTAAAATAGGAAAGGCTTTCAAATCCACATTCATAACAGGTTTCACTAACATTATGGCCCATCAATAATAGTCTTTTAGACTGGCTGACACGGTATTGGTTCAAGAACGAGATAAAAGTGCTACCCGTGTTTTTCTTAAAATACCGGCAGAAAGCTTCTTTGGTTAAATTACAAATTTCCGCCACCTCATCTACTGAAATTTTTCCCTGATAACGCTCATCAACCAATGCATATATCTTACGAATGCGTTCCTGCTCTTTTTTATTATATCGGTTTACAAAAGGGTTTTTATGAAGTAGTTCAAACTCCTTGCTGGCCGATAGTTTTTTCAATAGCGTCACTACGGTCATAAAGAATTCAAAGGGTTCTAATTGATATAATGTTTTTAAAATGGACCCAATCTCTTTTTTTGTTTCACCATGAAAGGCAATGCCATATTTGGATAGTTCCAGCAAACGCTCTATTTGTTTCAATTCAGGTAACGCTTCAAGTACAGTTTCCTTAAAACTAGGTTTAATGTGCAGTACCTCTTTTCTGTAATTTGAGGTAACGCCATGGTCAAAATTAAGGTGTGGAATATTTGATCCTATGAGTACTAGATCAGAATTAGTGAACCCGGAAATATGGTCGCCCACATGTCGTTTTGCATTGGCTCCTTCTATATAGACCAGTTCTAGTTCCGGGTGAAAATGCCAATAGAAGAGATGGTTCAGTTTGGGGTCGTGCAAAAGCCGGAATGGACTTTTGGAGTTCGGTGCTATGGTCTCTAATTGAATTTTCATCTATCTGTATAATGTAGATTAACGATTTATCCGTAATTCTTTGAATATAACAAAATTGACCGCTAAAATGACTGAATTATCACAGTATATCAATATAGTTCAAATATCCATCAATATTAAGGTGGTTTTCATTTATGTATATTTTTAGTTTTATCCTGTCAATACAACTCATCACTTTAAGAAATACATTATGAACAAAAGAGAAAGTAAACTGGAAATGGCCAATAAGGCGCACGAGCAAATCCCTGGGAATCCTTCCACCGCTACTAGCAGTAAACAAAAGTTGAATGACCGCTCAAATAGAAAACCATTACGGGTTCTTAGCGAAGCTGATTGGGAATTTTGGAAACACAACGGCTACATCGTAATAAAAAAGGCGGTACCTAAGGAGCAGGCAAAAAGAACGGCCGATTTTCTCTGGGAGTTTGATGAAAAGGACCCGAATGACCCCCAAACCTGGTATGCTCCGCCAAGGGCAGAAATGAAAATGAAGGAACTTACGGGAACGGGTATGGTTGAGGTGTATAACCACCAATTCTTATGGGAAAATAGACAAATGCAACGGGTTTACGATTCGTTTGTAGATGTATGGGGAACGGAGAGGTTATGGGTTACCATTGATCGTGCAAACCTAAATTTTCCATTGCCTACCGGAGTGGATAAAAAGGGGTTTATACATTGGGACTATGATCCGGAAACACGTCCCCAAAATGTGCAAGGCGTTTTGGCGCTGGCAGATCAACAGGATGAGAATATGGGCGGCTTTCAATGTATCCCATGGTTATATAGAAATTACGACTCCTGGAAATTAACGCAACCTGAGGATCGCGATAGGTTTCAACCTAATTTGGACGGTTTAGAAGATAAGATTGTGAAGGTGAAAATGCAGGCCGGGGATCTGCTTATTTTCAATAGTACGGAACCGCATGGTATTCGTCCCAACAAGTCCAAAGATAAAGTGCGGATAGCCCAATATATTTCCATGATGCCCGCTGAGGAGGATAACGAGAAGTTGAAAAATTGGCGTATAAATTCGTGGAAAAATAGGATTGCTCCGGAAGGTTATGCGTTCCCAGGCGATCCAAGAAATTGGGAACAGACCAAATATGGAACTGCAGAATTATCGGTGCTTGGCGAAAAATTATTGGGATTAAGGGCCTGGTAGAATGCTAATTCGTTAATAATCATAACCCTTCTAGGGGCGTTGGGGAAATAGCACTATTTTTGCGGCCTTAAAATCTCGACGTGTGAAGAAGTATCTGAATTTATTTGATTTTAAGCAAAAGGTAGATTATAAGACCGAAATTCTTTCCGGCCTTACCGTTGCCGTTGCCTTAGTGCCAGAGGCCATTGCATTTGCCCTGATTCCAGGATTTTCTCCTTTGACTGGTTTATATGCCGCTTTTATTCTTTCCTTGGTTACATCCATTCTTGGAGGTCGTCCCGGAATGATCTCCGGTGCCACTGGTGCGGTTGCTGTTATTTTCGTGGGATTGATATTAGAATTAAAGCGGAATTTTCCGGAAATAGAACCTGAGACCATTCTCAACTATGTTTTTGCCACGGTCATATTGGCCGGGGTTCTGCAAATATTGGCCGGAGTTTTACGTTTGGGAAAATTCATAAGACTGGTGCCAGATCCTGTTATGTTCGGTTTTGTAAACGGATTGGCCATTGTCATTTTCATGGCACAGTTCCCCAACTTTTATCAAAAAGGAACAGATAACCTGCTCACCGGAACATCCATGTTCATGATGCTAGGTTTGACGCTACTTACGATGGTAATCATCTGGGGGCTTCCAAAATTGACCAAAGCGGTGCCATCTTCGTTGGTGGCCATTTTGGTAGTTTCTGCTATTGTTATAGGGTTTGGAGTAGATACACTTACGGTTGCCGATACCATGCGGGAAGGCGAAAGTATTAAAGGTGGTTTTCCTCCTTTGTCCGTTCCGCAATTGCCATTTACGTGGGAAACCTTCAAAATTATAATTCCGTATGCCGGAATCGTGGCCGGAGTAGGATTGATAGAAAGCCTTTTGACCTTAAATATCATTGACGAAATCACAGACACTCGTGGAAGCGGAAATAAGGAATGTGTTGCCCAAGGAACGGCTAATATAATGTCTGGGTTTCTTTCCGGAATGGTAGGGTGTGCAATGATCGGGCAGAGTTTGATCAATACATCATCTGGTGCTAGAGCAAGGCTTTCGGGAATTACTGCTGCGATAATGCTATTGGTGTTTATCATGTTCGGG
>CAJQMW010000205.1 GCA_905479535.1 uncultured Maribacter sp.
TTCGCTTATTAAGCAATCTTTACACTAGACGCCATATGATAGACTTTTTAGAAGCCATTAAGAACAACACCAGACCTATTGCCGATATACAGGAGGGGCACATTTCTACCGCAAGTTGTATTTTGGCAAATTTATCTATGGATTTAGAGCGTCCCTTAGTCTATGACCCAAGTACACGCACGGTACTAAATGACCCTGAAGCCACCAAATTATTGCAACGGGCTTACAGGGGCCCATGGGAGCATCCACACCCGGATACCGTATAGAAATTATTCGGTCTTTTTTGTGGATTCCCGTACGATAAGACTGGTTTTTACAACTTTGGTTTCAAAAGGAAGGTCTGCATTTGGGTTTTCAATTCTATGGATAAGCAACTTAGCGGCACTTTCGCCAATATATTTACCATGTTGACTTACCATGGTCAACGAGGGGCTAACATATTTAGAAAGCTGACCGTTGGTAAATCCGATGATGGAAATATCCCCAGGAACTTCATAGCCCTTAGACTTCACTATTTGTAAAATTTTCACTGCGGTAATTTCGTCCAGACCAAGAATCCCGTCGATTTTCTTTTCCGCTAAAACAAAGGCCATGAGCAAATCTAAATCATCCTTTGGTCCACAATTAATTACCATTTTTGCATCGTAATCATATCCGTTGTCCGTTAGGGCTTTTCTATAGCCTTCGTGCCTTAATATACCTACGCTGGAATTCCCTATTGGAGAGACAAAGGCGATATTTTTACAGCCGATATCCATAAAATACCGGGTCGTTTTATAGGCTGCCTCAAAGTCATCTACAACTACCTTATCGCAAGCAATCAAATCGGAGACCCTATCAAAAAGCACCAACGGAATTTGGTTGGAAGTAATTTCATTTAGGGCTTCCATCTTTCCTTTTAATTGAGTTTCTTCCGATAGGGAAACGATTAACCCATCCACCGTTCCTGAGTCTAAGATGGCCAAAGTCTTCGATTCTTTTTCAAAGGATTCATCGCTAATACAACTTATAATATTATACCCTTTTTCGTGGGCTACTTTTTCTATGCCGTAAAGAACCTGCACAAAAAAATAGTTCAGTATGTTAGGTACCAGAACCCCTATGGCCCTTGTACTCTTGTTAATGAGATTAAGGGCTAGCTTATTGGGTTTATAATGGTTCTCCTTGGCATATTTCTGAATCCTTTCCTTTAGGCCCCTACTGATCTCATAACTATCATGTACAGCTTTGGAAACGGTAGGGATAGAGACACCGAAATGCTTCGCGATATCCTTTAGGGTGATTTTATTCATTCGTTAAAGCTAAAAAAGGTCTTTGAAAAATAGTCTATTTTCTCAAAAACCTTTTCTTGCCTATACCCGGGGAGATGTTACAATTGTTCCAATTTTGTCAACGCTTCAGATTTTGAGTTTACGTCCAGTTTAAGATAGATATTCTGAATGTGAAAATTAACCGCACTGGTGGTAACAAACAGCTTATCCGCGATCATTCTATACGTTGCTCCTTTACAAAGGTAGTCAACGATTTGATTTTCCCGTTCCGAGAAAAGCTTATACGTTTTTCTATGGAAATTGGACACCACCTTTTGCACGATATCATTGCTCATTGTTGCGCCATCTTTGCGGACACAATTTAACGCATGAAGCAGCTTATCTTCGGTCATAGGCTTAGTCAGGTATCCATTTGCGCCCCGTTTGAAAGCGTCTTTGATAACTTCGAAATCATTGATTAGGCTTATCATGATTATATTCACGCTCCAGTCCTTTCGGCGGAATAATTTAATAGCATCCAACCCGCTAATTTCATCTAGCTCAACTTCTGAGATGATAATATCCGGCGAGACTCTTTTATACGCTTTTAAAGCAGTATTGACATTGTTGTAGATACCGACCAGGTCGTACTCAGAAAAATTTCTGAAATACCTTTCATACGATTCATGTTCCGATAATTCCTTTTCAATAACGATGATTTTTAAGATTTGAGTTTTCATTGTCGATGGTATTTTATGCCATCCTATTCTCTTGGAACAGAACAACAAGGGTTAGTAATGGGTAAAATTTGGTTTATGCGCAAATAACTTGCGAGATAGTTCCTGACAGGGTCAAAGCAGCCGAATTTGGACATGGACGACCCTTGAACGCTCAAAAATTTATTTTGAGCACAGCTGTTGTATTACTAATCATTAGCTAATGACGTGCAAAACGTGTTATGACCTGTAGGGAACTAAAAAGAAGCTAATTCTTGGTAAAATGGAGACTTGAACCAAATACATACTTATCCAAGATAAATGTGACTTGGCAATTGAAAGACTTTAGGAGTACAATCAATTCTCTAAATTGAAATGTAAAAGAAAAATTGTCTTTGTAGGTAAGCGGTAGGTAAAAATTTTCCATGTTCTTGGGGGATTTGGGTTAACAATGGTTATCTCTAACTTTCATAGGTGAAATATAGGGATATAAAAAATATTTTGGTCAAATGTGTAGGTTTTTTCGTTCAAATGCAAGGATTTTTGCATTTCATCTATAAAAATTGTGAATCGTTGCTTTCGCTGTACGTTAAATTCAATTGAACTGTAAGTACAATTTTAGTGCGTTAATGAACTACGGGGCAGTGCCACCGAGGTAGCAGACTCTAGAACGCTGCGCTACAAGAATCAAGACCTGCGTGCCGGCAGGCAGGAACCAGACCTCTTTGTCTTGGCTCTTGGTTCTTGGTTCTTTAGAATTGATGAATTGATGAATTGACTATCTGAACGCTACACCCGAGGCAAAGCCGTCGGGGAATTATTTAGATTAAAATAATAGCAAAAAAAGGAGGGGACCCAGTTATCCCCCCGGATACCACCCCTCCTCTTATCGACAATTTACTCAAACATAGAAATACTTAAACCCAATGTTGCGCCATAAATTTATCGAATACTGAATCTTTAAATATTACTGCTCCCTGCTGATGTAGTCTCCGTCGTCCTCATAGGTATTGGAGGCGGTAGCCGTGGAACGGTCCACTTGCATTATCCATTTTTCATCATTATACTTTCCATTTAGATTGGAAACAAAAGCTGTTTTCGCCTCTTCTTTGTAATCATAATCGGCCAAGTAGACATAATGCAGCCCATTCTCTTTATTGTAGAATTGTTTTGCGTTCAATCCCTTTTTCCTTAAACTTTCCATAAAGGCATTGAGGTATTTTTTATTCTTATAAACGTTCGCAATAACGTAATATCCCGATTTTACTCCAACCATATCGGCCTCACCCAGTATTTTAATGGGTAGTTTCTCAAACTGTTTGTTTCGGGGGTCTTCAAAAACTTCATAGTTTTCTGACTCCGTTTCATTAGACACCAGCATGGTTCTGTCCTCCTGGCTGAAATCCTCTAAACTCGTTCGAATGTTATTCTTGATATCGGTCCTTAAAAGACGTACTACGGTTTCGAAACGCTGCTCAAAGGCTGTGGTTCGCGCTTCTTCTATAGAGTCTTGTCTCAAAATCAATTCATCCAAAATCAACCGGTTTTGGTAGGCAATAGAATTTTCATCCATACTTTCCGAGGTTGTCACCTCTTTTTTAGATTTTCTTCGTCCTCTATCCCTTTCTTCTATTAAATGGGCGATCTGTTCTTCATAGTTCCGCACTATTCTGTCTATCTTACTATCGTGAGAGCTATCTACATAAGCATTACCTTTTTCATCATCATCCTTAAACGTATAGCCCAAAGATAGCTCGTGGTTCCATCCTAAATTGGCATTATCTTGTGACAGATTCTTTTCCATTAGATAGCCCAAGGACATTTTTTTACTCAGGTTGAACCCTATTCCTGCGGAAAGTCCATATTCTTCATCCATCTTTGTCTGAAGCCATCCGTATTTTGGCAAATCCAATAACAAAGAACCTAGATAATAAAGACTACCGTCATCGTTCTTCCCCACTTGTGCCAAAGGCATGAGCCGGGCATTTTCAAACAATCCCCTACCCGCGTCAAAAGCATGCGTATATTGCAGGGAAGCTTTAATACTATTAGCGGATAAGTTGGTCAGAAACTCATTGGTAGTCTGATTATAACGTAAGAGGTCTTCTGCATACAAACCAAAGTCAAACTTGCCTACAGATAAGTTTATACCCGGTTGTATGGCAATTTTACTTTCTTTTCTGGCCTCTGAGACCTCTGGGTCATCTACCGTGACAACTACTCTATTCTTGTCCAACCCTTGGTTAAAATAGGTAACGTTGGTACCGAAAGCAAGTTTCGTTTTCGCTCCCAAGGTTACGGATGTGGCATAGTTAGCATTGAAACCAAACTCTTGGACAACACCGGACCATTGGCTATAAACTCCTATTCCTACGGCAGTTTTTTCGTTTATTTTATTGCTGAATCCTAAGAAATAGTTTTGGCTATTATCATCGAATGCTGCGTACTGGTTTCTATTTAAAATATTTAAGTAGGATTTGTTCTCCCTAACCAACGAAAAGGTAGGGTTGATTAAAAATCGATTAAAGAATAATTGATTGCGATACGTACTACTGGAGCTTAGGTCAGTACTTGTTTCTTGACCAAGCATAGATAAGTTTCCTAGAACTATGATAAATATAAGGGGGAGACCTATCTTTTTGGATAAGGTATGGGTATAGTTCATGATGTTATTTTTATGGGTTTACAATTTGGGTATGCAAAGGAATTTGAAATACTAATTCTATTCCTTTGAAGGGGTCAATTACTTTAATTCAAAAAGTTTCGCTATTGTTCTTCTTCAAATACGGACGAGGAATAATCCATTTGGACTCCGGTATTGAGGGCTTCCAGCAAACGATAGTCTTTTTCCTTAGTCGGATTTCGTTTATTGGAATAGCTAAAGGCTACTTTTTGTGTGGATCGGCCTTCTTTTCCTCTAGTGGACACAATATAGTCCATTCCATTTTTGGACAAGAACTGTATGGACAAATCGTCCTCGTTACTGTTTATAGGATTACCGAGATTCATGGCCAGACCAACTTTATTATGGGCCACTTCTACTATATAAACGTCCAGACCACCATAACCTTTGTGACCTTCGGAAGCGAATACCAGCGTATTTCCTTCCATCAATTTAGGGTATAGGTCATTTTTATCTGTATTTACCTTGTTTCCAAGGTTTTTCGCAATGCCAGCTGCTCCGTTGCTTTGTATGTTGGATACATAGATATCATACTCCCCAAAGGAGCCTGGCATGTTCGATGCGAAAAATAATCGTTTACCATCCTCAGAAATCGTTGGATGTAGGGCCGAGTAATCATTAGGACACAATTTCAACTCTTTTATGGTTTTCCATTCTCCATCTACCTTGTCTGCTTTGTATATTTTATGCAACAACTGCTTTTTGGAGAAAAGGCCATAAGTAGGTTTCACATAGGTAGACTTGCTAAAATAAGCCGTGTTCCCATCGCTTGTAACGCTGATTGGTGATTCGTAATTCTTCTGATTAACCTTACTTTTTAGGTCATCCGTTTTTATAATCTTATAATCTGCTTTACCGGACTTTCGAACTTCATTTACCACTAATTCATCATTTGTCGTAGTAAAGTTCAACGGTCTAAAATTCCGTCTGTTGGTATTACTGACATTACTTTTTAACGAAGCATCGGTCATTTGATAGTCTTCCCTAACCAGTTCCGTCCAGTTCTCATCATCCTCTTCATTATTTTTCTGCTGTTGTCCAATTTTGGATACTGCGTAATCGTAACGTTTTTGGTAGTTCCCTTCCAAGATTCCATCTTCGGTGAAAGCAAGAAGCTTTTCGTACCAAAAA
>CAJQMW010000206.1 GCA_905479535.1 uncultured Maribacter sp.
CGACTCCGGAAATGCACTCCCTCTGGTCATAGCCATTTGCTTGTTGGCCTATCTTTTTGTGCAAAAACCTAACAAGGATAATATAACAAAAGAGTTGCCTATATCTAAGGAAGAACTAGACCGGTTATAACTACAAAAACCTATTATGGATACTAGAATATTTTTGATTATGGGAATTGTTTCGACGTTATTTGGTATTGAAAAGGGCTTAGCACAGGATTGGGCAAACTTAGAGCAGTTTCAAAAAGCTAATAGTAAAATTATGGCCCCGGCTCCTAATGAAAACCGTGTTGTGTTCATGGGCAATTCCATTACTATCGGATGGCTCGATTCACGTCCCGAATTTTTTGAAAACAAACCTTATATCAATCGTGGAATTAGTGGACAAACTACGCCACAAATGCTGATCAGGTTTCGACAGGATGTCATTGACTTGAATCCAAAAGTTGTCGTAATCCTAGCCGGTACGAACGATATTGCGGGAAACACTGGACCATCCACCTTAAAAATGATTGCCGATAATATAAAAAGCATGGCCGAAATTGCCCATGCCAACGGAATAAAGGTAATTTTATCTTCCACCCTGCCCGCTTATGACTATCCTTGGAAACCGGGCTTGAAACCCGCCAATAAAATCATCACACTGAATAATATGCTGAAGGATTATGCCGAGGTCAAGGGTCACATTTATTTGGATTATTTCTCGGTCATGGCAGATGAAAGAAACGGACTGCCCAAAAAGTATGCAGCCGATGAAGTACACCCAACTGTGGAGGGGTACAAGGTCATGGAGCCCTTGGTTGAAGCAGCAATCAATAAAGCATTAAACCGATAAAATTGGTTAACTCAGCCCAAAAGGAAAATCTTACCGAGCAATGGGATACTATCATTATAGGTTCCGGTGCGGGTGGACTGGCCGCGGCCATTTGTTTAGCCAGAGCAGGTCAAAAAGTATTGGTTTTGGAGCAGCATGATGTTCCCGGTGGATGGTGTCACAGCTTCTATTTGAATGGACATAGGTTTACCCCGGGCGTTCATTATATAGGTCTTTTGGGAGAAGGTGAAGCTACGGGCAACCTTTACAAGGGCCTAGAAATAGCTAACGATCTGGTGTTTTTTAGAATGAACCCAAATGCTTACGAACATGTGCATATTGGGGATTATCGTTTTGACTATCCAGATAATCCAGAAGCATTGGAAGCTAGATTGATTGAACGCTTTCCTAAAGAGGAAAAAAGAATTCGAAAATATTTAAAACTCGTTCGCTTGGCAAGTGAGGAGTTATATTCCCTTCCCTATATTAAGGGATTCTGGCAAAAACTCACACTTCCCTACCGTACCCGGCATTTTGGGAAATATGGACTTTTCAGTCTCAAACGGGTCATCAATTGGCATATTAAAGACCCTTTGCTTATAAACATATTGAACATTCAGTTTGGTGACCATGGTGTGCAACCTCGTAAAGCGGCGTTTATACTCCATGCGGCATTGATGTATCATTACTTCAAAGGAGGTTACTACCCTATGGGTGGTGGCGGAGCCTTGGTAAAATCCATGACCAATACCATTAAAAAATACAATGGGGAAATCAGGACAAAAACTGCGGTCGAGAAAATACTTTTGCAAGGAGATGTTTCTAAAAAGGCCATAGGAGTTGAACTCAAGGACGGCTCCAAGCTCTACGCCAAGAATATTATATCCAATGCAGATGTTGGAATTACCTATAATGATTTGGTAGGTCGTGAGAACCTGAGTACCAAGTTGAAGAAAAAATTGGACAAAACAATTTATTCGTGCACTTCACTGATGCTTTTTCTAACGGTAGATATGGATGTTAAGGCGGCCGGTCTGGATTCCGGTAATATTTGGATGATGCCAAACAAGGATGCCGACGATTATTACGACCAAGCCATGACTGCGGATATTTTGAAAGGAGATGCTTTTGAGGGTATGTTCATTAGCTGCACCACTTTGAAAGATCCTTCAAGCTTTGATGGCAAAAATCACGCTATAGAAGCCATAACCTTCATAGATTATGAGTCTTTTGAGAAATATCAGGATGAGGACAGTAAACGTTCCCAAGCCTATCTTGAGTTCAAGGAAGAACTTACCCATAAAATGATCAATGGTTTGGAAAAAGTCCTTCCCGGAGTATCCGAACATATAGTACATAAAGAACTTGGCACACCAATAACCAACGAGTATTATATCAATACAACGAAAGGTAATGTATACGGTACCGAGAAAAGCTTAAAGCACATTGGTCCTTTTGCCTTTAAAGCGAATACTGAGATAGAAAACCTTTACTTGTGTGGAGCCAGTATCCTTTCTCATGGTGTAGCCGGTGCGGGTCATTCCGGTGTTGACACTGCCTCGAGAATATTAGGTTGTCATCCAGATGAATTAAAAGAGCCAAGACAGGATCAAGAACTATTGATTTTGGAGGCCGAGGACAATCCTAACTCTTATCCCGATTGGATCCAGAAAAAAATACAACTTCGCAGAAAACGAGCAGTTACAAAGATTTCCGGGAAATCACTTTGAAGCCTGGTCGAAAAGTAGAGGAAAGTATTTACCTTTCATTTTTTCACCTTTGGGAATAGGAGGAACTCCTTTTAAAAGTTCATCGTCCGTATTGCTTATGGTCCCGTCCGCAAAGACATTAAGAACAAAGGCCCTTCTGG
>CAJQMW010000207.1 GCA_905479535.1 uncultured Maribacter sp.
GTGCTTCTAATAGTTGACCTAATAATACCAAAGTTAAAATGACCGTAGTCGCTTCAAAATAGACAAAAACGGTGCCTGCTTCGGTCTTAAACTGATCTGGGAACAATTCCGGGAAGATCATTCCGAACACACTAAATAAAAAGGCCACCCCAGTACCAATGCCAATAAGCGTAAACATGTTGAGGTTATAGGTTTTAATAGATTTCCAACAACGTATAAAAAACATCCAACAAGCATAGAAAACAACCGGAAGCGACAGTACAAATTGCACCAAATTCCAGTTTTCCTGTGATGTTACCTTCAATAAAAAGTTATTTGGCAAAAAATCTGCCATGGCAATGAACAATATCGGAACCGTAAACAGGGTCGCTATCTTCATTTTTTTGAGCAGTATTTTATACGTTTTGCTCTCTTCGCTTTCAGAGGGTTCCATAGGTATTAAATCCATACCGCAAATAGGGCAGGAACCGGGAGAATCCTTGATGACTTCCGGGTGCATAGGGCAGGTATATTGGACCTTCTGGGCCATTTTTGGCTGCTCGACCAAATCCATACCACACACCGGGCAACTTCCGGGTGCATTGTATGTTTTTTCGCCTTCGCAGTGCATGGGGCAATAAAATACACCGTTTCCATCTTTTACAGCTTCGTGTTTATGATGGTGTTTTTCAGTATGCTCATGAGCATGTTCGTTTTTATGGGAACCCTCAAGTTCCTTTTCTACCAAATTCATTTTACAGACCGGACATTTCCCGGGTGCATCGTAAGTTTTATCCCCTTCGCAATGCATGGGGCAATAATAGACCCCACTTCCTTTTTTATGTTGCTCTGGATGATGTTGATGATGTGCATGCTTACTTTCCTGTCCGCGCGTTTCTATGGTATAGTGCAATCCGGATTTTATTAGCCTTTCCTGCAATGTGTTGAGGGGCACGTGGGAGGACATTTCAACTACAACCTCGTTGGTGTCCAAATTTGCATGGACTTTGGTCACCTCTTTTAAATTACTTAAAGAAGTTTCTACATTGGTTTTACAACCACTACATGTCATTCCGGTTACTTTATAGGTATGCTTCATCTGTTAATATTTAGTTGTTTTTATCAGTCAGATGTCCCCGAAGCCTCGGGGCGCCATTGAACATTTACTCACGTATTTTATATTTTCAATTTTGGTGTTCGTGAATCTTCGATTTCTGTTGGTGTCAAAAATTGTTACGGCTCATTTCATGGTGCTTATACATATGGTTTGTAATTAGTGTTGTTTGCGATAATTTTTTAATATTTAAACAGTAACGCAAATATCCCTCTTTCTTAAACCGATGATGTATATTATTTTCTCTTAAATGTGTCTAATTTGCAACACGTTGTGATTTAATACCATCATAAATATTTGTAAATAATATCTGTTTCGGTCATTATCCTTTTCTTTCTCCATCCCTAACACGGACCTGACTTTCAACGCTGCTCACATAGATCAAGCCATCTCCTCTCTCACCGGTCCTAGCGTGAGCTCTAATGGTATCTATAAGTTTATCGACATCTTCCTTATTGCAAACAATCTCTATTTTAACGATCTTATTATGTAAGAACGGGAATTTCAAACTTGGGAATTGTTTACCTTCATCGGAATAATCACCGACACCTTCACCTTCAAATACTGTAAAACAACAGAATTGGTCCTTCTTTAAACTTTTAGCTACTTCGTTTAACTTTTCTGGTCGAATAAATGCTTTTATTTCTTTCATGATCTTATTTTTTTTTGATTAATAAGCTGGCTTATTAAAAATACTGTTAAAGGCATTAATAAACCAGCTTCCGCTATTAATCACATAGATTTAAATGTTTCTTTTACACTGCCACAACTGGCCATGGCTTTGTCCATATAAGGATTTACAATATTACTGGAATTGGAAAACCAATAAGAGCCTTCTCCACTGTTCGCCATTGGGCAAAACGTTTTATAGATTTCGCCTTCAACAATATTTCCTTTTAATAAAGGCTCAAATGCTGTTGTAAGTTCCGCAAAAACGATGCGCTGGTCCATGATATTGGACTTTGACGCCATTTTTGAAGCAGTTTTTTCTGCTTTTGGTGCTTTACCGTACTTTTTTAATATGCCTACAAGCATTTTTGAGGCCTTTTGAGCTTTTTCTGAATTGGCTTCCACCAAGGCTTCCTTGATCATGGTATAATGCATATAAGCTTTAGTCAGGTTTTTATCGTTTAACTTTACCATAATATCATTATGGTCCATCATGCCATGATTGTCCTTTTTCATATTCATCTTACTATGATCATGCTGGGCATAAGTGACATTTGATACGCTTACCATAAAAACGATCATGGCTACTGATTTTAATTTTAAATTTTTCATTTATTTTTGTTTTTATAGTTCAAATAATTTTCTTTAGATTCGAAATACGCCACGGCCCCTTCTTCTTCCATCAACACAATGTAGGCCATTGTTTTATCTACTGGTTTATTACTGAAAGGATCAATACCGGTCCTTGCAGATTCCTTTTCGTTCAAAGTGCCTACACACATTTTGCAACAACCATAATAAGTCTTGCCGTTAACAGGGACAGGGATTTGGGGTATGCCCATATAGGCGTCGTTTACCATACAAACCAATTCATTGGGCACTTGTGAGCCTACAACATAATTTTCTTGCTCGGTTTTATTTTCTACCTGTGCCATATCCATTTTACTGTGATCATGCTGTGCATAAGTAACATTTGATACGCTTGCTATAAAAGCGATCACGACTATTGATTTAAATTTTAAATTTTTCATCTGATTTTTAAGATTTTATTATTTTACAATGACTGTTTTATTGTCTCCACAGGTTAACATTTTGCCACCATAATATGGGTTCTTTATTTTTTCCTGAAGGCTTAACCAATAAGCTCCCTTGTTGTTGTCTGCCATCGGGCAAAATTGTTCATAGACCTTTTGGTTAACACCAAATAATTTTACTCCTTTTGATAAATGAGCCGATAAATGTTTGAAGTGGCTACGTTGTTCTTCTATATCCGAAATTTCTGAAATGGAACTTGCCGATCCTGTAATTTCTTTAGAAATGGTCATCCAATGGTTATGTGCTTCGTGGTCGGTCAATTGCTTCATGTCCACCTTTTTCATGGCGTTAGACAGCTCTTTTGCAGCAGCACTAGCAGCACTACTGTCATCACCTACAAATCCATCTTTTAATTTAATGTAAGCGTTGAATACCTCTTCTAATTGACCTTTAAATGTATCTGTTGTTATTATTCGCTGGTTCATATCAGTATGATCTGTTTCAGCTTCCATTGTAGTATTGCTCATATCCATTTGAGAATGATCGACACCATCTTCGCTCTCACCATTATCCATTTTCATTCCACCATGGTTAT
>CAJQMW010000208.1 GCA_905479535.1 uncultured Maribacter sp.
GATACATTTTCTGTGGGTTTCTGCTCCGCTCAACTCGCAGAAAACACCTGAACTGACAGGCGTTTTCATAGTCTAATGTCATTTCGAGCGGAGTCGAGAACAAACAATGACTCATCTTGATGGCATCTCGACTCCGCTCGAAATGACAGTAGTGGTACATTTTTGACAGCCTCTTTCTTTGTAAACACCGCATGTTATTAATTCAACGCCTGGCTGATATCAGCGATGATATCATCAATGTGTTCCAGGCCAACGGAAACCCTGACCATGCCATCCGTAATGCCGGATTCCGCCCTTTCCTCCACGGAGAGTTTACTATGCGTGGTTGATGCAGGATGTGTCACAATACTTCTAGAATCTCCCAAGTTGGCTGAGAGCGATAATAGTTTTATCGCATCAAAGAATTGTTGACCCGCTTTTAATCCGCCTTTAACTTCAAAAGCCACAACGCAACCTCCAGCCTTCATTTGTTTTTTGGCGATTTTATATTTGGGGTGTGATTTTAAAAAGGGGTACTTTACCCAATTCACTTTGGAGTGACCTTCTAGAAATTCCGCTAATTTCAATGCATTGTCACAATGTCTATCCACCCGCAATGCCAGAGTTTCTAAACTCTTAGAAAGCACCCAAGCATTAAAGGGTGATAATGCCGGACCGGTAATTCTAGAAAAGCGGTATACTTTATCTATCAGTTCCGCGCCACCCACTGTGATTCCGGCCAATACCCGTCCTTGGCCGTCCATGAGTTTGGTTCCAGAATGAATGACCAAATCCGCGCCAAATTTTATGGGTTGCTGTAAATAGGGCGAAGCAAAACAATTGTCGATGACCAATATTAAATTATTTTTTTTGGCAATCTTCCCCAGCGCGTCCAAATCCAAAATATCCACCCCCGGATTGGTAGGTGATTCCGCATAAATCAGTTTGGTTTTTGGTTTTATCAATGCTTCAATAGCGTCTAAATCATCGATCTTAAAATAGCTATGGGAAATATTCCATTTAGGGAAAAAATTGTTTAACAGCGAGTGTGTAGACCCAAATATGCTTCTCGCCGAAAGAATATGGTCTCCACTTTCCAGAAGCGCAGCCAATGTAGAAAATACGGCCGCCATACCACTGGCGAATGCAAAACCTGCTTCCGCACCTTCCATCTGACATACTTTCTCTATAAATTCCGATGAATTTGGATTGGAATACCGAGAATAAATATTCCGTTCTTTTTCTTCAGCGAAAGAAGCACGCATATCCTCGGCATCCTCAAATATAAAACTGGAGGTTAAGTATAAGGGCACGGAATGCTCTAGATGTTCCGTGCGGTTCAGCTGTGTGCGAATTGCGTTGGTTTCGAATTTTTTGCTCATATTTTTATTATTACCAAAAAAGGGATTCACTTGAATAGATTCTTATTAATCCTTTGCTGACACCCCTAAAGTTTTGCCTTCCTCTCGTTCCTCGTCGGAGGCAAGAAGGGGACAATAGTATTTTTCAGTATTCGTACTTTATACTTTTACCCTGGTACTTTTTAGCTGCGCTTTTAGAAACAAAAAAAAAGACTTTTCATCCCTTATCTATTATCTCTTATCCCTTATCCCTTATCCCTTATCCCTTATCTCTTATCTCTTATCTCAAAATCACCCTTTCTCCGCAATTCGTAAGATATCTCCAAAAACACCTCTCGCCGTTACGGCTGAACCAGCACCTGCTCCTTGAATGACCAACGGATTCTTGCCATACGATTCCGTATAGATTTCTATGATGGAATCCGAGCCCTTAACCTGCCCTAATGCACTTTCCTTGGGAACGGATATCAATTTTACATCCAATATTCCTTTCTCCTCTTGCAAATTACCATGCAAGTCGCCCACATATCTTAGTACATGACCGGGTTTTTGATTCTTTTTTATTTCGTTGAACGTATCGTTCAGCACCTCTATGTTATCCATAAAGAATTCTGTATCCCCTTTTTGCAGCGCAGATGGAATCAAATTTTGGATATTGATATCCGAGAACTCATTACTTAAATCCAACTCCCTGGCCAAAATCAATAATTTTCTGCCCACATCATTACCCGACAAATCTTCCCTCGGGTCCGGTTCTGTGAAACCCTGTCGCATGGCGTCCTTTAAAATAGACGAAAAAGAGGTGTCGACCTCGGAAAACGTATTAAAAATATAACTCAAAGACCCTGAAAAAACACCTTTGATTCTTGTAATATTCTCACCGGATAAATGCAATAGCTTTATAGTATCTATCAACGGAAGCCCTGCACCTACATTGGTTTCATACAAATACTGCTTTTGACTTTTGACCAACTCCTCCCGCAAGAGTTGATAATAATCGAATCCCAAAGTGTTCGCAATCTTGTTGGACGAAACCACATCAAAACCATTCTCCACAAAATCGAAATAATGCGCCACAAAATCTTGACTTGCGGTATTGTCCACCACTATCAGGTTTTCGAGATGATTTCTAGCAGCAAAGTCGATTACCTCTTGAACTTGGTACTTCTTACCTTTTGTCTTAATATCGGTCTTCCAATTTTTGGAAACACCTTCTTTGCCCAACAAAACTTTT
>CAJQMW010000209.1 GCA_905479535.1 uncultured Maribacter sp.
GTTGATTCCTTTCAGGTTTTGGTCCCCATCGAAAGTAGAAATATTCAATTGGTACTCGCTATCCATTTCCGCATACTCGCCAGCGGAAATTCCTAATTCCCGTAGCCGTTCTTCGCGTAAACGTTCCTTGAATATACGCTCCAACTTTTCCAAAATAGATGTGCTTGGCGCGTCGTTGCTATAAAAGGAAGCGCGCTGTGTCACCATTTCCAAATTATCTTCCATAGGTATGTACACAAGCCCGTAATAGCCCATTTGCAAAGTAGAATCTTTAGCCTGTTCCAAGGTTAAACCTTTATATTTAACATAAGAAGTGGTTTCAGACGCTATAAATTCATTTGAAAAAAAATTGCTATCGTTCAAAACGGCAATTATCCTTTTTTCGTTGTCGTTGAGATTGGTCAGATATGCAATGAGAACTATCATGCCCACCATTAATATGGGACTTAAAAAGGTCATTACGACGAAGGACTTATTGCGCACCTTTGCCAAGTACTCCCTGCGTATGATTAGAGGTAGCTTATTCATGTAAAACACCTTTGCTTTGTACAGTCCTTATAAAAATTTCGTTGGCCGAGGGTATGGTCTCAATAAAACGGTTAACCATGGCCTTGGAGCTTAGGTAGCTCAGTATAGTGCTGGAATCGCCAGAAGCCAACTGTATAGAAAAGTTCAACTGCTTTTCCTCTTGGTCGTAATCGGAAGATAGCATCTGAAATTTTTCCTTCAATTCATTCAATAAGTCTGGGGTTCGTGGTTGCAAACTTACATCATAGATGTTATTCTTGTACGCTTTTTTAATGTCGGAAAGTTTGCCATCCAAGATTTTTTCCGATTGATGAATCAACGCAATATATTCACATAGTTCCTCTACCGATTCCATGCGATGTGTGGAAAAGATAATGGAAGTACCATTTTCTTTCAATTCTAAGATTTCATCCTTAATTATATTGGCGTTTATGGGGTCGAAACCACTAAAAGGCTCATCAAAAATGAGCAATTTGGGCTCATGTAGAACAGTAACGATAAACTGAATTTTTTGAGCCATCCCTTTGGACAGTTCCTGTATTTTTTTGTTCCACCAATCTCCGATCTCCAATCGCTCAAACCAGAACTTCAATTTCGCCTTGGCATCTTGTTTTGAAAGTCCTTTCAATTGCGCCAGATAAAGTGCTTGTTCCCCTACCTTCATGCTCTTGTACAAGCCCCGTTCTTCGGGCAGGTAGCCTATTTGAGCAATATGGTGTGGTTTTAAAGGTTCCCCATCAAAAAAGACTTTTCCTTGGTCGGGATAAGTAATTTGGTTGATTATGCGGATCAGGGTAGTTTTTCCGGCACCGTTGGGTCCCAATAGACCATAAATACTGTTTTTGGGAATTTCTAAAGAAACATTTTTTAACGCAGTATGGTTTCCAAATTGTTTGGTGACCTGTTGAGTTACCAAAATATTATTCATGCATGCAATTTTTTCAAAGATATAGAAATGCCCACTATTACTTGGTATTTGAAGCGAATTCAAGAGAAATAGTTTCACAAAAACAAACAGTGGCCACCATCTTAAGAGTCAAACTTTCGTCGCGGTCAGTTCATCCGACCACTTTGCTTCGACCTTCGGTCTTCCAAAACGGGAAAAGTGGGCCACCAAAACCCACCCTACACTAACGTTAAGACCCCGCCATACGGCGGGGTTAGTTCATCCTACCTCTTTGTTTCGACCTTCGGTCTTTCAAAACGGGGATTCACTAAAAAACAAAACCCACCCTTAAAAGAATTAAGGATGGGAAAAAAATTGCTATGAAAAAGAAAATTAATATTGGTCTCCCAATATTAAATCAAATATACGTTTTTTATTTAAAAACCAAAGGTTTTCGAACTAAGAGAACATATCTTTTACTTTTTCAAAAAATGACTTGTCGGATTTTTCCGGTTTAGGTTCAAAATTTTCATTACCCTGCATTCGCTCAAAAAAGTCTTTTTGCTCCTTGTTCAACTCTTTCGGTGTCCAAACATTTACATGAACTAAGAGATCACCGGATCCATAGCCGTTTAAGCTAGAAATACCTTTGCCCCTTAACCTTAGAATTTTACCCGATTGGATACCTGGTTCCAATTTGATCCTAACCTTACCGCCAACAGCATCTATCTCTTTAGAGGTACCTAATACTGCCTCGGAAATACTCACGTACAGATCATAATGTAAATTGTCACCCTCTCTTTTGAGGGTCTTATGTTCTTGGGTTTCAATAGCGACCAATAAATCTCCTGGAACCCCGTTACCTGGGGCATCATTACCTTTTCCCGGAACCTTAAGTTGCATCCCTTCCTCCATACCGGCCGGAATGTTTATAGATACGGTTTCCTCCGTAATACGTAGTCCTTGTGCATCCGCATCGTTTGGTTTTCCGTCCAATATTTGACCACTACCGCCACATGTACTACAGGTTGCCGCTGTCTGCATTCTCCCAAGAATGGTATTCTGTACCTTAGTAACCTGACCACGACCGTTGCATGTGGTACATGTTTTATAGGTAACGCCCTCTGCCTGTAATTTTCGCTTAACTTTTACCTTTTTCTCTACACCGTTAGCAATTTCCTCCAAAGTTAATTTTACACGTATCCTAAGGTTGCTGCCCTTTACACGTCTTTGACCACCGCCGCCAAAACCGCTGAAACCACCAAAACCGCCGCCGCCAAAGGCACTGCCGAAAATATCACCAAATTGACTGAAGATATCCTCCATGTTCATACCACCGCCGCCAAAACCGCCACCACCTTCAAAGGCGGCATGACCAAATTGGTCATAGCGAGCTTTTTTATCGGCGTTACTCAATACTTCGTAAGCTTCCGCAGCCTTCCTGAATTGTTCTTCTGCCTTGGTATCCCCCGGATTTTTATCAGGATGATGCTCCAATGCTTTCTTTCTATACGCCTTTTTTATTTCAGCGGCCGCAGCATTTTTGCTAACACCCAGTATGTCATAATAATCTTCCTTCATACTTCTTTCTTAGTTTCCCACGACTACTTTTGGGTGACGAATAATTCTATCGCCTAGTTTATATCCTTTTTCAATAACGTCTATTACCTTGCCCTTCATCTTTTTATTTGGTGCTGGAATTTGCGTTATCGCGTCGTGGATCTCAGCATCAAAAGTATCGCCAGGTTCAACTTCTAAATCTTGTAGCCCCTTTGATTTTAAGGTTTCCTTTAATTTTCCGTTAATCAGTTGAACGCCCTTGAACATTTCCTCGTCATCAGACTTAGAGAGTTCTTTTAGCGCTCGTTCAAAATCATCCAAAACAGGCAGCAAGGACACGATAACCTCTTGTCCCGCTGTTTTGAACAAATCCATCCGTTCCTTGGACGTACGTCTCTTATAATTTTCGAATTCCGCAAAAAGCCTTAAAAACTTATCCTTTTCTTTTGCCAACCCTTCCCTAAGGGAATCCTCTTCGCCAATTTCTTGCTTATCCGATACCCTCTCCTGTGCACTCTCCTCATTTCCAATAGTTTCATCTTGGGAGATTACTTCTTCATCCATTTCTTCCTCTTTATTTTTCTTGCTCATATACTATCTCTTTTTAATGGCTGATTTTGAGGTGGCAAAAGTACTGCCAATTCTTTAAAAATGTCAAAATGTCACAAAAGATTATAAAAAAATCCGCAAACTGCGGATTTTTCATTTATGCTGTATTTACTGTTATACCTACGAAATGTACTCTTTGTTTAAATCTGAGGTAATTGTCTCATCCTTGTTTTCTTTTTCATATATAGCCTCCAAAGCACCACAGATATTCTGAAATTTAAAAACAAAACCTTCTTCTTCTATTTTCTTGCTACTTACTCTCTGGCTAGCGAAAAGTATGTACGACATTTCTCCAAGTATGAGTTTCATCATGAATTCCGGAATGTTCGGTAAAAAGAGTGGGCGATCCAAAACTTTGGCAATTTCCTTGACCAATTTATTATTGGTCACCGGATTGGGACCTACGCCGTTGTAAATTCCGCTCAACTCATTTTCGGCAACGAATAGGAAGATTCTGGCCAAATCTGAAATATGTATCCAAGACTGCCATTGTTCCCCGCTACCAAAAGCAGCCCCAACATAATTTTTGATGGGTTTCGCTATTTCCGGCAGGGCGCCCCCGTCACTAGACATCACCAAACCGATCCTCACCTTTGCAACATTGGGAACCGAATTATTAAAAGTATCCACCTCCTTTTCCCAAATTTCTACCACTTCTCCTAAAAAACTATCATCGACCCCTGAGTCCTCCTCCGAATAATAATTCGTGGTTGAATCTGGATAAATACCTATAGCGGAAGCCGATATTATAGCGTTAATCGTATGATTTGGAAGTTTATTAATGGATTGACGTAGTGTTTGGAGCGAATTTATTCTACTCTCAATGATTACTTTCTTATAACTGCTCGTCCAACGTTCAGAAATACTGGCTCCCGCTAAATTGATTATTACGGAAACACCACTAAAACAATCGGTATCTATTTCTTTCTTATCCGGATTCCAATGAAAACCTTTGTAATTGGGTTCGGAAACTATTTTTTCTTTGCTTGTTGTAAGATAGTTTACTTCATAACCTTTGCGGTGACATTGCGAAACCAATTCTCCGCCAATTAATCCAGTCGCTCCTGTTATCAATACTTTCATAAGTCCAAAGATATCGGTTTTATATATCTGTGGGATATCATTTAATTTGGATTTAACAGAGTTGTCAAAAGTTTAACAGGCCCTACAATAAGTGCGAGGAACAGCGATTTTCATAATGGTAGACAGACTAAACTTTTTGACCTCTTAACATTTCCCGTTTTCCTGGGGGTCCCGGAAGTCTTTCTACCACGAATCCGACTTCTTGCATCGCCCTTCTAACACTACCCTTTGCCGAATAGGTCACCAGATAGCCCTTTGTTCGTAGGGCATCATACATTTTTTTAAAAATAGCTACTGTCCAAAGTTCCGGTTGCACCCTAGCGCCGAAAGCATCAAAATAAATGAGGTCGAACGCATTTTTGGAGTCAATTTCGCTAAAATCTTTCTTTTCTTTCCTAAGTTTAAAATTACGGGTGATGCTTACTTTTTGCTCCCATGGTGAATTGTGCATTGAATCAAAACAACCATTTAAAGATTCAGCCTGAAGGGTTGAAATGTGGTCCAGCTTTATATGCTCCTCCTTTGAAATAGGATAAGCTTCCACCCCTGTGTATTCGATGTCCAGTAGTAGCCGTTCGGATTCCTTTAAGGTAATAAGTGCATTAAGCCCAGTACCGAAACCTATTTCCAGAATATTCAATTTGGTATCCTTGAACAATTCAAGTCCATTTTTGATGAACACGTGATAGGCTTCTTGGATAGCCCCATGTTTAGAATGGTACTGTTCCTCCCAATCCTTTATTTGGATGGTTTTAGAACCATCGGCCGTAATTATTATTTCCCGTTTCATCCTACCGTTTTATCAAAACACCGTTCGCTTCAAAACCATAGGTCATTTTAGGTTTGGAAATCGCATCGATTTGGCCCTGGGGCATCCCACCGTCCTTAGCAAAGTGTTTTTGGTCGGCCACGCCCAGTTCCTCTACATAAGCAGAGCCGTTTACGACGACTTCCTTTCCATAGACATCCGCAGGCATAAAAAGCCATAATCCTTAAAGCTAACCATTGCTTCTTCTCGGTTGGCCATCTCCAGTTTCATCCAAAAACCTTTGACTTTGCAGACCTCTTTGACCTTGGCAGTAAACGTAGTCTGTAAGGTGTCCGCAGTTCCCATATTTTGATAGCGCTCCTCTATTTCGGTAGTAGTCTGGGTATTGTTCAAACCGATTTTATCACCGAATGATATGAACCGTTCATTTGCCGTCTCCAAATTGTTTTCAGTTTTATTGTTTTGTGCCGTACAGGAAAAAGCAACAGATAAAATCACAAGAAAAATGTTAAAACCCCTCATATCCTTTAAAAATTAAGTCTTAGAGGTAAAATTGGTCATTTTTGATTTAAAAAAGAAGTGCCGATTGGGATATTTCCTTAATTTTATTTGATTAAATATATTTGAATGAGCATCGGAACTAAGAATATTATTGTTGAGAAAGCAAAGACCTCTAAGATTGGGCAGATAGATTTTGACAATCTGGCTTTTGGCTCGGTCTTTACCGACCATATGCTGACTTGTGATTATAAGAACGGTTCATGGGAAACCCCTGAAATTGTGCCTTATCAACCCATAACGCTGGAACCATCTTCCAAGATTTTTCATTACGGACAGTCCATTTTCGAGGGAATGAAGGCTTATAAAGATACCAATAACGAAATCTTTCTTTTTAGGCCATTGGAGAACCACAAACGTTTTAATATTTCGGCCAAACGCATGTGTATTCCCGAGATTCCGGAAGAGTATTTTATGGACGGCTTGACCACCCTCTTACAGTTGGACGAAGCTTTTATTCCTAAAAAAGAAGGAAGCTCCTTGTATATACGACCATTTATGTTCGCTTCGGGCAAAGGATTTCACGCTTCGCCGGCAGATGAGTATAAATTCATCATCGCCTGTGCACCATCCGGTTCCTATTTTTCCGGAAAAGTAAAGGTACTCATAGAGGAAACCTACTCCAGGTCGGCCAATGGTGGAGTTGGTTATGCTAAGGCCGGGGGTAATTATGCGGGGCAATTTTATCCTACCCAATTGGCTGTTGCCAAAGGCTACAACCAGGTTATTTGGACAGATGATACCAATCACGAATACATAGAGGAAGCAGGAGCTATGAACATTTTCGTGCGCATAAGGGATACGCTGATTACTGCCCCTATAAGCGATAGAATATTGGACGGGATAACCCGTAAAAGTATCTTGGACATTGCCAGGGATCAAGGTATTGCCACCGAGGTAAGAAAAATTACCGTTACCGAAGTAGTGAACGCGGCCAAAAACGGGGAATTGATGGAGATGTTCGGTGCGGGAACCGCAGCAGTCATTTCGCCAATTTCGGCATTTGGTTTTAGGGGCACCGACTACGAACTCCCAGAACCTGAAAATAGTTACGCCACCAAGCTAAAAAAAATAATTACGGATATACAGTATAATAAATCTGAAGATAAGTTCGGTTGGCGCTATAAGGTGACAACATAGAAAAAGGGCTAAACGCCCTTTTTTATTTGCTCAAAATAGTATTTATGTCCGGTTTAAAATAAT
>CAJQMW010000210.1 GCA_905479535.1 uncultured Maribacter sp.
TTGAAGTCTTAATCCACGGTGATTGAATCCACTCAAGAAACTTTTCAAGCAAACGGCTATATATGGTTTGGCGACCGTAATGCCCAGGATGCTCTCATTTTTACTCGTACCTATTTACACTTCCGTGATGCCACCCGGCACGTATGGGGAAGTAACCCTTATTTTCTCTTGGTTTGCCATTTTCAACGTCTTTTTGGCCTATGGTATGGAAACCGCTTTTTTTAGGTTCTATAAACAAGCTGAAAACAGGAAAAATGTCATCTCAACCTCTTTGTTGTCCTTGGGAGTCTCTACGTTGTTGTTCCTTTTTATAGGGATAATTTTTAAGGTAGGAATTGCCAATTCGCTGAACATAGACCTGGCCTACATGAACTACGTGCTTTGTATCCTTGCCTTGGATGCCTTGGTAATTATCCCCTTTGCCCTCCTTCGGGCCAATGAAAAACCAATGCGCTATGCCGTTATTAAAATATTGAATGTTGCCATCAACTTGGGTCTAAATCTATTTTTCTTAATTCTGCTGCCCAAACTTGTGGTGGGGAATGATAGCGGTATTTTCTATTCCATTTATAAAAATGATTTTGAAATTCAATACATACTCATATCCAATCTAGTTGCAAGTGGTGTCACGCTATTGCTCATGATAGGCGTCTACAATAGAAGGGCGTACAAGTTTGATGGTTATTTATGGCGCAGAATGATGGTATACGCTATGCCGGTTATGGTCGCGGGTATTGCCTTCACCATCAATGAGGTTTTTGACCGGTATTTGCTTTCGGAACTGCTTCCTCAGGACATTGCGAAAAGCGAAATGGGGAAGTATTCCGCATGTTACAAACTAGCACTTTTCATGACCTTGTTCGCAACCGCATTTAGAATGGGGATAGAGCCTTTTTTCTTTAGCCACATGGATACCAAGAATCCGCAAAAGGCCTACGCACAGATTACCAATTATTTTGTGGTATTAGGCAGTGTAATCCTTTTAACGGTCGTCGTTTTTGCCGATGTTCTTAAAGAGTTGATTGTTCTGGACGAATCTTATTGGGACGCTATGCCCATTGTTCCTTTGATTGTTCTGGCGAGTTTTTTTCTCGGAATCTATCATAATCTATCCGTTTGGTACAAGGTCACCGATCGCACCAAATTCGGGGCCTATATTTCTATGATCGGAGCAGTGTTGACCATCATAATCAACCTGACTTTGATACAGTATTTCAGTTATGTTGCGTCCGCAATAGCTACCTTGGCGGCCTATGGCACTATGATGGTACTTTCCTTCTATTTTGGCAGAATGTATTATCCCATCCCCTACAATTTCAGAAAAATTGGTTTTTATTTAGGATTGTCCATATTCTTTTCCATACTGTCATTTTATATTTTTGATAGAAATTTGATCATTGGCATAGTGCTTCTTAGTATTTTTCTAGGATTGACCTACAAAATGGAGATTGATAACCTAAAAAAGATAATTGCAAATAAATGAACATCAAGATTATAAATAAATCTTCCCACGACCTGCCGCACTATGAAACGGAAGCATCCGCAGGGATGGATTTGAGAGCGAATATTACCGAGCCTATAACGTTAAAGCCTTTGGAGCGTGCTATAGTGAAAACAGGTTTGTTTATAGAATTACCAATTGGTGCCGAGGCCCAGGTACGGCCCAGAAGCGGTTTGGCGACTAAGAAAGGGATAACGGTTCTGAACGCCCCTGGCACGATTGATGCTGATTACAGAGGAGAAGTGGGCGTTATTTTGGTAAACCTTTCCAACGAACCTTTTATTATTGAAAATGGCGAACGAATTGCACAAATGGTCATTGCAAAACACGAACGTGCGGAGTGGGAAAAGGTTAAAGAACTTTCCGAAACCGTGCGGGGCCAAGGTGGATTCGGAAGTACGGGTGTAAAGTAAATATCCCTAATCCTCAAGGGGGAGAATAATTTGTGAAGGTAAAATGAAACAATTGGGCTTTTTTACTTATTTGTTTTTACTGGGATTGTTTCTTGGTCCAGCCCTTTTCTACGCCCAAGAAGAACAGGAAATTCGGGTAGAGGAAAGTGCAGAAGTTTTTCTGGAGGATTATTCGGATGAGTTTCAAGAAAACTTCTTTGAGGGGTTAAAGCAGAAAGGAATCCAAAATTATGATAAGGCCATAAATTCCTTGTTGGAATGCAAACGTTTGGAACCTAATAATGTGGTGGTGGCACACGAACTTGCAAAGGCTTATTTTTTGGATAAGAAGTACGTTCAATCCCAAGAATATGCCATGGAGGCAGTCTCATCAGACCCTGAAAATTATTGGTATCTGAACACATTAATTACGATGACGGTGGATCAAGGGATTCCCACGGACAATTTTAAAGACCAGATACCATGGGATAATAAGCCGTTACAAAAAAACCTGGCCACCATCTATTTCAAAAGCGGAAAACTGGATGAAGCTTTAAAAACCTTAAAGGAATTAGGGGATTCGGATTCGAATAAGCATTTGGAACAAAAAATTACGGACTCCCTTGCAAAGAAAGAAGCAGAAAAAGAAAAGCTTTCGTCGTCTACGATTACGGGCATGGAAAATAATCCTGCAACAAGTGATTTAGAGGATTATAAAGATAAGATTAGAGATTTCATGATGAAAGACGAAATAACTTCATTGCTCAATAGCTCTGAAGAAGCCTT
>CAJQMW010000211.1 GCA_905479535.1 uncultured Maribacter sp.
TTTTTTTTGAGAATTCTTCCTCCCATTTAGGGTCGGGGAAAAGAAAAATTCGGTTTTAGGGCTTATCCATTATTCACGTTAAAATAGGTAAATTAAGAACTAAAACGGTCAAGTGTCCTTATCGGAATTTTGTTCAAGTAAGCGCAATTAAAACACTGAAAATCAATCATTATAAAGATACCTGGCATCCTGTCATCCCGACTTCACTAGTTTCATCTAGTTGCATAACGTTGCAAATCACCTAATTTGCTACGTTTTATGTTTTTAGGGGAGTCAATTGAAACCAGCTAAACTGTCAAACTACGGCGAATAGTCCTTGGAAATACACGCCGCTGATTGGATTATACGCATAATGCTTTCTTAAATTTTTTCTATTGAATCAAAAACTTAAAAACAGCGAAATATATTCCCGCAACTAATAATACCAGTAATCCGATTGCTAGGTAGCGTATCGCCAGATTCACGCATTTAAATTTAAATGCCGATATTTTGGCTATGATGTAAATCTGCTGTCCAAGCTGGTCAAAAAGTTCCACTTCCTTTAAGCTTATCTCATAGAATGTCCTGGAGAACTCCCTTATTGTACCGAACTTGGAGATGATATCTCCAAAGAAAAAGATATTCTTGTCATAGTTGCCTTCAATTTTAGGTATAAAACACCGGATACTGTTATAAATAGAAATTATGGTGCAAATAACCCAGATGGCCAATAAACCGATTAGTACCATACCAGTGCCCTCATCAGTTAGAACAAATGCGACGTTTTGGTAAATCACGTTTAAAAGTATACCGTAAAAAGAAAGAATAAGTCCAGCCTTAATCTCCGAAGCTTTAATTAAGCTAAAAACATAATTGATACTGCCCCAATAATGGTCAACCAGCTCTTCGGTATGGAATTTTTCTCCTTCAGTAATCGCCTTTATAATCTCCTCTTTATCTTCCTTGTTTAATTTGGGATTTTCCATGTAATAACCTCGATTTCCAAGACTTTTTTAATAGCTCTAGCACTTATCAAGTGCCTTAAGATACGAATTGTTCTGAATTTTAATAGCTGATCAGATAGTAACTATTGTTTTATTATTTTAAACTGGTTCATTTTTCCATTCTGCTCCAGGTTAAGTGTGAAAATACCAGGATTAAAATTGGATAGATCCATTTGTATCTCAGGATATTTATTGTTTTGAAATTCCTTGGAAACCAATAATTGACCTACCTCGTTAAAAATGCTAATTTTTGCTGTAGAGTAATCGTCGCCTAAGTAAAGGGTAAAATGATCTGTTACAGGGTTAGGATATACCTTTAATTCAGACCCTAAATCAGTTGCTTCATTACCAAATGCATCCATATCTACTACCAGGCCTGTTGCGCAAGGATTTGCGTTTGAACCGTTTGCAGATTTAGAGGCACTGTTACATCCATTGGTAATCACCTCCCACTGTAGCCTGTTACCATCCGTATATATATCAAAGGTATGGGTGCCGGGCAAGAATAATTCCGGTTGCAACCCTTCTGTTATCGCATTACCTTTTAATTTGTTATTTGGTCCTATAGGTATAAATATGGGAATATTTAGAGAATTCTTATACTCAAATTGTAACCGTGTCGTAATACTGGGATTATCGATGATTGTGGCAGGAGATTGGCAAATATCTGTGGCTTTGACCCTATTATTACAGCCTACTTCTGGGTTGACATATAGCTTGCCTGCAACAGCGTTGATATTGTATTGATCATAACCTTTAATATTAGAAACATCGATAATTATATCATATTCTCCAGCCACAAGAATTTCAGATTGCGGGGTTCCCGCTGCATCCGTAATGATAAAGTCAGTAACCACGGGAGCACTGTCTTCACAAACCAATCCATTTGTATTTGTTTCGAATGTATATGGGAGTGAAGCACCTTCATTAATAAAAGTGGAAACGACTTTTATACTAAGATCGGCTTTATTTATAGTTAGATTTCCGTCTATGTAGGTAATTGAATAATTGAAAATATCACTTACCGGGACAACCTGAATCTCGGCCTGCGTAGTACACCCATCTTCTGGGGTAAAACTTAAATCTCCCAGTATTTCCTCTAATGTTTCCCCGTAAGGAAATTCCACAACATCTGATGCAGCCGTAAAATTAAGGCCTGTCTGTTGTCCATAGCTTATGGTGGCGTCCGCCGCGGTTACCGTGAAGTTAAAAGGGTCAATGGTCAGCAGTCCTTCATTAACAAAAGTAACAGTATAGTTGTCAGAGCTATTCGTGCTACCTCCGGTAATCTCGTAAGGACTTCCAAGCACATCACATTGTACACAGGCTACCTCGTAAATAATTCCATCCGGAAAGACACTCTCAGCAGTATCTGCATATTTTAAACCTTCAATTGCCCCAGTAAATTCAGGCACCTCATCACCATAGGTGGCAGTGGCATCTCCTGTGGTTACGACCAGTTCTGCCGGGAGAATTTCTAAGGCTGTAGGAGCATACCGAATCTCAAAATTAGTATCTATAAATCCGCCAGGGATAATATATTGTGTGCCTGCATCGGTTCCGGTGATTACATTTATTGGTTTGATGTCAATAAGGGTATCAGGGGTTGTATCTGCACCGTTGAGGATGACCAGAATATTACTGAACCCTTCGATAAGGGCTGTGGATTCACTATTCACGAGCGGAACTCCGTTGACCAGGGAAACTCCATTTACGAGCGATACGCCGTTTACCAATGATACGCCGTTTACCAAGGATACACCATTTACTAACGAAACTCCGTTTACAAGCGATACCCCGTTGACCAAGGATACTCCATTTACAAGAGAAATTCCATTTACCAATGATACCCCATTGGTTATGCTGGAACTGTCTCCGTTTGCAATGGCACTATCAGATATTAGATCTGACCCAAAATTGACTAATTTTTCAGAACCACTACCATTCACCAAAGAAAGGCCATTTTCAACTACTGTATTGGACTGTTCAACTGTTGATGCGGATACAAAAAAGGATTTATTTACCAGGGAGACCCCGTTAATGGTAGGTTGCCCGTTTACCAAGGAAATACCGTTTACGAGTGATACTCCATTTACAAGTGAGACGCCGTTTACGAGGGAGAGTGCATTGGTATGGTTATCTGCAAAGGAATTGACAATGGTATTATCAACCGCTACGCCGGTTTCACCGTCCTCTCCAAAGGTATAGTCAAACGAAATTTCGGGAAGTGGGTCCCCATAGGTAATGGGGTCTAATGGAGTAGGTTGGATGGTGACAGGCATGGGGACAATGTTGAGCGCCCCTGGTTCTACAATGAAGTTATAAAGCTCTTGAAGGCCTACATCTACATTACTTAAGGTTAAATCAATGGCGTATAAGCCTATTCCTGAAGTTGCTTCGGCCTCCGTGCTAAGACTGATAGAAGGGGTCAAGAGGTCCAAAACTTCCTGCATCAAAGGTGCTTCTCCTTCAGCAGGGATAACCGAATAAGTAAATTCAGGATTAGCTTCCCCATATCTTTTTTCTGCTTCATCCACCTTTAAGGTCACATCAATTATAGGAATATCCTGAAATGTAAGTGTCTCAGAATTTCCACCATCAGAACCATTAGTCAATGGCCCGGGAGGTGTAAATACATATATGGGGGGGTTACCTATGAACTCGGGGATAATTACAGTTAACTGGCTCTGATCAACAAAAGTGGTTTCCAGTTCTTCCCCCCTAAAGATAACCTTAGATGTTTCGTCAAAAGAGTTGCCCTCCACGATTAGTTCGAATGAAACTTCCCCAGGGTTAAAGATAGCCGTATCTAAATTTTCCAAATTAAAACTAATCAGGTTTGGTGACGGATTAGAAAATGATCCTACTGCATTGGTTGCGGAAATAAAGCCATATCCATTAACGAAATCGAAACCGGGGGCACCCATGTCAATGGCATTGTCCAAAATTAAGTTCCTAACATCCAATGCCGGATCTGTATTGGAAGGATCAATGAATTTAGTTTTTGCTTCTATCAACAAGGCTGCTACCCCTGCGGCGTGTGGAGCGGCTGCTGAAGTACCAAAGAAATTAGGACGGTTATTACCTTCAAAATCAGGGGCTCCTAAATTAACGGAAGTATCCCCGCCGGTCGGGGCCATGATATCAGGTTTATTTCTGAGTTGACCTTCAGTGGAGGTCCCACCTCGGGATGAGGACTGTTGCGCCAATAGACCACCACCGTAATTGGGGGTATTATCATAGCGTACTGCCCCAACGGAAATCGTTCCTGTTGCATTGGCATGCCCAACTATTGTCGAACTGTTTGCCGCCGGGACGGCTTCAAAATTACCATCGTCACCAGCACGGAAAACTACATACTTAAAATTTACCGGAGCCCCATTACCGGCTGCCCTTTCAATAACAATATTTGTAGTAGTCGGATTTATCACCACAAATGGCATAATCTCCACAGCGTCCGCTCCCAGGTTATTTCTGTTAAATCCATATAGGATAGAGCCCTCATCTCCCGCCAAATAGATATCAAGATCGTTGGTTGCACCATTGGAATCGCCT
>CAJQMW010000212.1 GCA_905479535.1 uncultured Maribacter sp.
GTAATTTAGATTAATTTTCTCTCCAACCTGGTCTGCAACGGTCTGTACAGCTTCTAGTCGGGTGAAAGGCTCCTTTATTAGATTAAACATGGATTGTAGGGGAAAGAATCCCATAATAGCATCGGTTGTTTCGCCATCAAAGAGCTTCCACCGAATGAGCCCTCTTACAATTCCCTCCAAAACCTGCCACATGATTAAAAAACCAAGGGCAAAAGCCGAGCGCTTGACCAAAATTCCCAAGAAAAGGCAAAAAGAAAAGAACCCAATGAGTTTTACAAAGAAGGCGACAATGAATTCCAAATCTGAAAATATGATGGACAGTTCATCATAATCTGAATATATAAGGCCGAGGATAAGTGATACAATAAAAACGAAAATGGTGGAAATCAATGAAAAAGAGACGACCGTTAGGAATTTGGAAAGGATAAATTCTTTTTTCGAGAGCCCATCGATTAAATTCTGTTTTATGGTTTTATTGCTGTACTCATTGGCCATCATGGATACGATGACGATGGCTAGGAATAGTTTAAAAAATGCCGTTACAAAGGTATTAAAATGCCAGATGTACGGAAAATTAAAAATACCTATTTCCGCCAAATGAAACTTTACCGGTCCAATATCGAACTTTATGGCGGCTATAAGGGCAATTGAGGTCAATAAGGCAAAGTATGAAAGGATAAGTACCTTGCTGGCCCTATTGTTCCAAAGTTTTATGAATTCAATTTGCAGTAGACGTATCATTAAGGATGGTTTTGGTAGATTAGTTGGACTGGTTTTTCGTGAGTTCCAAGAACTGCTCTTCCAAGCTTTCTTTTCGTTTTACCAAATGCGAAAGAATAATGCCTTGATCAAAAAGCGATTTGTTAAAGGATTTCGCATCCATTTCCTCTTCAAGAAATGCGGTTATCAATCCATCTTCGTCCTTTATTTTACCAAAACTAGGATTAGAGTTCAAAAAAGCAATTAGCTTTTCCGGATTATCCGTTTTTAGTTCAAAAAAACCATGACTGGCCAACATACCGTCCACACGCCCGGAATAGAGTTTTTCGCCCTTTCTAAGAATTACTACATGGCTACATACTTTTTCTACCTCGTCCAAAAGGTGCGACGCCAACAAAATAGTAGTTCCTTCGGAAGCGATTTTTTTAATGATTTCCCTTATTTGGTGTATGCCTTGTGGGTCCAGGCCATTGGTGGGTTCGTCAAGAATAAGTATCTCGGGGTCGTTCAATAGGGCGGAGGCAATGGCCAACCGTTGCTTCATGCCAAGGGAATAGGTTTTGAATTTACTGTTCTTACGGTCTAAAAGCCCCACCAGTTCCAGTTTCTCCTCTATCTTATCCTCGTTTACCTCTTTTATCTTGCAAACTAACTTTAGATTTTGGACAGCAGTCATATAGGGGTAAAAATTAGGTCGTTCTATTATCGCTCCTACTTTTTTAAGTGCTTCGTGGGTGGAGGTAGTCCCTCCGAACCAAGAGAATTTTCCCTGGGTCTTGTTCACTACATTTAAAACGATTCCAAGCGTTGTAGATTTTCCACTCCCGTTAGGGCCTAAAATACCATAAACGTTTCCCTTGTCAATAGAAAACGATAGGTCTTTAACGGCTGTTAAATAGCCAAATTTTTTGGTCAGATTGTCAACGGTGAGTATTTTCTCCAAGATGGTGATTGTTTTGATTGATATACTAAGTTGACGAAGAAAGCCTAACTTTGTTACAAAGAATAAGGTTATTTTAAAGAAGTGCCCATGTCCGATGAACGTTTGATGTCCAAAAAAAAGCCTGCATTTCCTGTAAGTAAGGATTTAGATGCGTACTTGGACCATTATAGCCGCAAAATAGAAATACCAATTTTTTATGATGACTTGTTGCGTTTTGCAGGATCGGTGGTTGTCTATAACGCAAATGATGAAGATACACTTTGGATACGCGTCTATTATTCGGAATATGATCGTAGGGAAATAGATGACAGCTTAAAGAAGGTGTATTCCATTCTTCATTCGGATGGGAGTAATAACATTCACCAATACTTAAATGTGGATGCGGTGGATTTTTGTACGTTCGGAAACTCCAAGCCTTTCCGTATAAAGATCAGGAATATCCTTGATGACAACTTTACCTATTTCTATGTAAAGAAAACCGATGCTTCCAGAATTTACGGATTGGAGTTGGAACATATGCTATCTCCTTATAACCTAAATTTCTTGGTCTATAAGGATACGCTCATTGAAGAACATATTGCCGGCATTCCCGGAGATGAGTTCATCAAACAAATGCTTCCGAAATGCACGGAGCCCGAGAAGGCCCAACTGGCAAAGGAATTCGTGAAGTTTAACGAGCGTTGTATGATACGCCTTTTGGGAGATATGCGCTCTTACAATTACGTAATTGTACCTACGCATGATTTTGACCATGTAGTTTATAAAATAAGGGCCATAGATTTTGATCAACAATGTTTTGAGGGGAAATTGAAAGTCTACCGACCGCAATTTTTCAAAGAAAACTATCAAATGGTAGAATTGGTGCGGCATAAATTGCTTCGCGATTCTGTAGATCAATACAAGCTAGAGGAACGGTCCATTGTTGCCAAGAGAATTTTAAGTTCGGGGAATAGGATAAAAAAGTTGCGTAACATTTGTAAAAAAGACAACATATCCACGCCAGAGAATATTGCATTGCTTCGCGAACAAATTCAAGAATTAACGCAGGATCTTAAGTTCAAAAAATGTAAAACCATGGGCGAAGTTCTGGATTTGGCCCTGAATTTCGTGCGCCGTAACTACGAAGATGTAAGTATGAAGCAGATCATTGAGCAGAATATTCGAATTTAGTTATGAGTTATGAGTTATGAGTTAACGGTTTATTGTAAAAGTTCAAGCTCAAACTCAAGTATCAAGTTCAAAAAAATATTTTACTAACAACTAACAACTAACAACTTAAATCAACTCTTTTGTTCTTTATTGAAATAAACCAGGTAATAATACATTTGACGTTCCTCGTCCCAACCTTTTTCTACAAATTTTTCAGCTGATTCAGGGTTGATGAAATCAAGTTTTATCTGAATGTTCGTATCTAAGTTAATGACGTTTTTTATTTTTCTTCTTGCATCGGAGACGGCCTTGTTGGCAATATCGAAGGTAGAAACGTCCTCAATGCTGTACTTAGGCCCTTTCTCGGTTTTGTAATGCTTGAACTCAGGTATCAGTTCTGGATTCTCCATGACTTCATTCAAAAAATTACTTTCCTCAAAGGCATCGTTTTTGGCAAAATGGTTCACTGCTCGGTTCATGAACAAAACTTCTTGTTGCTTGTCTTCTGCCGGTAGCACAATGTCCTTGGCAAAGTTTTGACAGAATTTGAGGTAATTTTTGGTCTTGAAGTTGTTGTCGGATAAAGGATTAACTCCCAAGAAATCCTCTAACCAATATTTTGTATCGTATTTATTACTATCAATGGAAAGTATCTTATAGCCTTCTTCCTTTTCTTTATTAAAAATTAGGCAACCTTTGTCCAGTTTGTTGATGTTTATTCCCTGCTGTACGACAATATCCAAATTGGAATCCTTTTTCTGAAACTGAAGAAAATCCTGTTTTAACTCGCTCTTAAAAATACCCACGGCATCTACCTTCTCGTTATCCAAAAGAATTCCCGTTAAGTAGGCTACATAAACTTCTCCACTTTTAATATGGGGATGTTTGCTCTGTTCAAATAAGTGTGTTGCGA
Source organism: uncultured Maribacter sp. (assembly GCA_905479535.1). Lineage (GTDB taxonomy): Bacteria > Bacteroidota > Bacteroidia > Flavobacteriales > Flavobacteriaceae > Maribacter. Next base: position 3,726 of record CAJQMW010000212.1, read on the forward strand.
TTTTCTTTGAACCGTGGTGCGTTTTGGCAGCGTCCGAAAAAATTTCACTGACAATCTTATAGAGTTCATTGAATTCAATATCTACCTCATGGGCAAATTTGAAATAATTTTCCTCTTTTTCCCTGAAAGGCCTAAAAAAATATTCCTTTAGCAGTCCCGTGGTCTCATCATTTAGGGTAACGGGCTCGTTGGACAAAAAAACACTTTCATTTTTATTTTTGTTTCCAACTCTATGGATAGAAATTGTTTCAATTTGGGTAGCGTATAGGTTGATCATGGGTTTTGTTAGGGGTTAGCGGTTAGCGGTTAGGAGTATTTATGTTTATAAAAAAAATAATTTTGTCAACTGTCAACTGTCAACTGTCAACTGAATTAATTCCAATTTTCATCAAAATCAAGGTCATCATAATTTTCAAAGGTATCGTCAAAATCAAAGGTGCTATTCTCGGATTCAAAGTTTTTTTCAGGGGGTGTTTCCGGCAGTTCGCCAAAACTGAACAAGACGTTCGGGTAGGCCCGGCCATCTTCTTTTTCTGTAATATCCGCTAGTTCCACAAAAAACGTCCACATACTTAGAAAATCATAAACATATATAAGCTTCGGGTTTTGTTCCGTAAGTACATCTTCCAAAAAGGTTTCGTTCATCAAACGTACATCGCTACCCGTTTCACTCATATCGAACAATGCTATTTCTTCATCTTGTTTCCATTCTTGGTCACAAGTATAAAACGAGGCCATTTCATTTCCCAAGAAGCCAAAAGCCTGTGTGATGGCATTATGGAAGTCCTCCAGATTATTGTGCGCCTCAATCTCTAAGTCTCTAAAAATATCTTCATCGGCATCTAAAATCACCCTTATCTTATAAACCATACCTTAATTTTTGCGGGAATGCAAAGTTACGAAGTTTTAGGACTTTTAGTAGGCTTTAAAGCGTCTAAAACCAAATAGAATTGTACTCCGAATAAAATGGATGCCAAAATTAAATGGAGCGGCTGACTGCCAAAAGGAAAATCCAGGTAATACATAGCGATGCCGGTAAATACTTCAATACTAAGAATGAATAAAATCCAATAAATCTTAATATGACCTAGATTCAATTTTATAATTCGGTAAGCTAAAAGAATGTTCGTTAAGGCCACTAAAATTGAAAAAGAGCGATGAATATAGAATTGAAGCGACGGATTTTGAAGCCACAGGCTTTTTGCTGTCTCCCCAACTAAGTCTATTTGATCGTCCACAAATTGGCGTACCTGTGTACCCAAAATAATTTGAATCAATGTCAGGGCTAAGGCAAAAGTTGCGATAATCAAGGTCGTTTTATCATATTTTATAGCTTTATCCTCTGTATTTACGCTATAAATAATATATAACAACATAACCAATATTACCAGGGCCATGAGCATATGAGTGGTTATTTTAACGGGTTCTAGAA
>CAJQMW010000213.1 GCA_905479535.1 uncultured Maribacter sp.
TTCCCCACGTCTTAGCTCGCCAATACCGCTTTCGCAGGCGCTTAAGGTTACCATTCCCGCATTTAGGCTTAGGTTGTAAAGATCACGAACATAAAGCAGGGACTCTTCATTTTCTTTTGGAGTAAATGCCAAATAAGAATATTCAGGGGAGTCATCATTGAAAATGGCATGAGTTGCTAAATGAAGAATACCATGATTTGGAAGATAGGCATTGAAATTTGAAAGTGAAGCTTCGGTATTAAAAAAAGAATCTCCATGAAAAGAGGTTAATATTTGTTCAACTTCCCATTTATTATGGGGTAATGGCAGGAGTTTGTCGCGACTAGGGTCTGGCCGAACTTGTTCGCCGTTAAAACTAGGAGCGAAAGCTAGAACCTCTGTATTATTATTTTTTCTTTCTTTAAGTTGGGCCCATAGCGTAGCGGAGTTGGCATAGGCGATCATTTTGTCTTCCATTAAATAGTGAATACCATCTTTTTTAGCATTAAGGCTTCCAAAAGGCAGGTAGTTTAATAGGCCATCTGGAATAATAATAAGCTTCTTTTTATCGACTTGTTTGAGTAAGGGTTGCAATAGTACTCTATATAAACTATAGCTTTCTTTGGAAAGCGTAGCCATATCTGATTTTGGGTTGCAGAGCATTTGGTGTACGTCACGGATTTTTTGCTCCAATTCTTTGTTGATAGGTATTTTAATTAAATCTTTGGAATTATTGCTAATTGCGATAGCATAAATGGCTTTATTGCCGTAGAAATAGGAAATCATCGTTTCGTCCTTACTCAAAAGCTGCTGTGTTTTTGAAACGGACATGACTTCGGTGTTATACTTTAAATTAAAATACGATGGAAAGCTCGTCTCAATTTTTTGGATAAGATTGCGATGGTCATTCTTTAATTCGAACAGCTGATCCTTCAGTTGAACTAAATCTATATCTGAATTATATATGTCCTTTTCTATAAAGCTTATTTCCGATTTAAGCTGATTTAAACGCTCTAGCAATTTATCAGGAATATTAGCAAATTTTGTCGCTTTTGTTGCCAATAATGCCTCCAAGAGCAATACGGACTTACTTTTCTCAACATAGTGAAATGCATTATCAATAGATGAATCCTGTTTATTGGAAGAATATAATCCGAATACAGATTCTAGGCCGGATTCGAATAGGGGAAATGCATTTTCTATCAGATTCATTTTGTCTGAAGCAATATCAAAACTTGGCTTAAGACTATCAAGTATTTTGATTGATTTAATTACGTTTTGTTCGGCAGTCTCGTACTTACTCAGGGCATTCAAGACATTAACTTTATTTTTTAAAAGCATTAAGGAAATAGGGTCATAAAAAATACCAATTTTGTTTAATCCTTTTTCAAAATTGCTAAGTGCATTTTCACTGTCATCCAGGCTATAATAGAGCTCTCCAATTTCATTATGAATACTGGCAATGGTCAATTTCATTTCATTGTCATTGAATTTTTCGGCTCTGTTTAGAGCGGTGCTCAAATCTTCTAAGGCCTCTTTAGGTTTGTTTATCATTAAGGAAAATTTGGCTTTTGTCCGATAAAAGTAGGGTTCTAAGTAATTACCAATTGGCAAATATTTTTTACCTAGATTTAGAAAATATATTGCACTGTCGGCCTTTTTTAAATTAATGTAATTCTCCGCAAGATTGCAGACCGTACTTACAATCCTATTGAAATTGATATTATCCTTTAAATCAAATGCAATGACTTTCTTTAAGTATTCGTTGGATAATTTATATTTTCCTTCTTTCTTATAAACTTCGGCAAGAAGAATATACGTGCCATTTAGGGCATCTGTGTTATTTGGTGTTTTAAGTTTGATAAACCGGATATTTTTAGTATAAAATTCCTTGGCCATGTCATATTTAGTCTCATCAGCATGCATTTTTGCAATAAAACTATAGGATACACTTAAAAGTGCTATGTGATCTTCCGAAAGTAATGAGTCGGCTAGTTTTTCTGTAGTAGCTATTATTTGGCGAAATGATTCGCGCGCCTCTTCAAAATTATTGATATTGAAATAATAGTTGCCCTTGTCGAATAACTGGGAGTTTTCATAAAGCAATTTTTGGGGCAGTTTATCCAGATAGGCCTTATGTTTTGCAAAAAGCGAATCGAGCTTTTGAATATTTTGATTTAGTTTTTTTAAATCATAAAATTTACCAGCATTCCTATTGGTGCTAATCAAAGCTTCAATAACAGTTGACCAATCCTCTTTTTTAATGGCCAGTTTTTCTATTTTTTCGAAATAATGGTAAGCAGAATCCTTCTCTATATAAAGGTGGTCATAAGCTATATTAAACAAGCTGTCTATTTGGTTTTCATAAGACGATTTTTGAGCGGATACCTCAAAACAAAAAAATGCGAAAAGAAGCGAAACATAACGATTCATAAAAAAACCCTAAATTATCTAGGGCTAATATATTAATTGCTTTTTTAGCATGTTATTCGTAAGCTACAATATAGCTCCTGTCAATACCATTTTGGTCAATGACTTTTACTGATATGGTAATTGGCTCTTTGTATGAATCTATCCTTAATTTGCTGAAAAGGATTAAGCCTCCTGTTCCTGACAATGGACTTAAGTCATTGATATTACCCCCTCCGATTGTTTTACCATTATTATTTAAAATTTCAATTTTAATTTCTTTTACCGTATTAGGGGCAAGTACATATTCAAATGCACTGAAATCGCAGTTTCTTGGTTTAGGACATGGCGGCCGTGGCTTTGGAATTGTTCTACCCACTTGCTCAAGAGAGATTATTGACGCTTCTTGAGAAATGAAGTTATCCCTCGCTTCTTCAGCTGCTATAAGTTTATTCAAAGTTGTCTCATCCGCTTGATTATTTGCAATGATATCCTTAAGTGCCGCAATACTAACGTCTAATTTGGCCACTTTCTGATCCAAATAAACTTGGAA
>CAJQMW010000214.1 GCA_905479535.1 uncultured Maribacter sp.
AAGGGATTTACCTCAAACTTTACCCATTCCCTGTTTCCTTTACGGAATACTTTGAGGTTCGTCGCTTGTATAGAGGAGGTTTTGGCACCTGAATCTACGCGCGCCTTAATGGCCGGTATGCCCAACTCTTCAAAAACACACCACTCTTCACTGCCTATTATATTTAAATCCAATTCCTTTATTTTTTTCTAAGTTCAAAAAGATCGGTACGTCTATCCTTTAAATTCCGTACAGCCCCAAATTGGTTCAATTCCCTAAGCAAGTCTATATCCACATCGGCAATCAAAATCATTTCCGTGTTCGGAGTGGCCTCCGCCTTTATACCGTTTGTTGGAAAAGAAAAATCACAAGGTGTGAATACCATGGACTGTGCAAACTGAATATCCATATTCTGTACGTTGGGCAAGTTTCCAACACTTCCGGCAATTGCCACATAACACTCGTTCTCAATGGCCCTCGCCTGCGCACAGTTTCGTACCCTGGAGTAGCCGTTTTGGGTATCGGTCAAAAACGGAATAAAAAGAATATCCATGCCTTCGTCCGCCAAGATTCGGCTTAATTCCGGGAATTCCGAATCATAGCAAATCAGGACTCCAATTTTTCCACAATCCGTATCAAAAGCCTTTAACTGATGTCCGCCCTGCATGCCCCATACTTTAGCTTCATCAGGGGTTACGTGTAATTTTTCATAACGCTCCATACTACCGTCCCTTCGGCACAAATATCCAACGTTGTATAGTCGTCCGTCAATCATTTCGGGCATACTCCCAGTGATGATATTGATGTTGTATGATATGGAAAATTCTGAAAATTTCTGTACGATGGCTTCCGTATGTTTTGCCAGTTCCCGAATAGCATCCGGCGTGGACAGATGATTGTCCTTTGCCATTAAAGGGGCGTTGAAAAATTCCGGGAACAATGCAAAATCCGAACGATAACCACTTACTGCATCCACAAAATATTCCGCCTGCTGCAACAGTTCATCCAAATCTTTATACGGGCGCATTTGCCACTGTATTAATCCCAACCGTATTATCGTCTTTTTAGTGGCCGCTTTTTTAGATGGTTTCTGGTAATAGATATTGTCCCACTCCATCAAAATCGCAAAATCATTGGATTCGGCATCGCCCTCTAAATAACCCTTCATGACTTTTGCGGGATGAAAATCGTTACTGATCTGAAAATTCAAAACGGGATCCTGGATTTCTTTGCGCCGTACTTTGGCAATATATTCTTTTGGGGTCAGTTCATCGGCATACTCATGAAAATTAGGCATGCGCCCGCCAAAGACAATACTTTTTAAATTCAGTTTTTCACAGAGCTCCTTACGATAATCGTATAGTCTGCGCCCTAATCGCAATCCCCGGAACTGGGGTTTAATAAAGATCTCTATACCATAGAGAACATCACCATCATCATTATGGGTATTGAACGAATAATTGCCGGTAATCTGCTCGTAGGTATGTTCAACATCGTATGCATCATAATCTACGATAATGGATAGGGCAACACCCGCCAATTGCCCATTTATTTTTATAACGACCTGGCCATCAGGAAATTTCTCTATCAATGATTTGATATGTTCCTCCTTCCAATACGCCCCGGGCATATTGGTATACGCAGCGAGCATGGCAATTTTCAACTCCTGATAATCATCAAGGTTCAAAAACTTTAGCTCAATATTTTCAATTTCCTCTATTTTCATAATTGGATCGGTAAGATAGATTTATGATACTAGTGATAAGCAAAGAACGAACCTTGCCAGTTCACCTGATTGGAATGGAGTTTTTTCAAGTAGGTTATGAATAGTATAGACTGATGAGTTTTAGTCCTCATCCCCGTCCACCATATCTTCTGGGTCGGGTTCTACTACTGCCTCTGGATCATCGTCCTCAAAGTCTTCGTAGTCTTCCTCATCGTAATTTTCCATGGTGTACTCTAACTTGGCACTGATTTTTACCAAGTATTTGGTATCTGGGGTGAGTACCTCAACGGCCTCTATACGTTCTCCTTGGGCATTCTTGAAGGTGATGATATTACGGTCGTCATATCCATCTGGATAGCGCTCAACCAAAAGTTTCAATACTTCTGGAGTAAGCTTCTTAAAGTCTACGATGACTCTTTTTAAATGTGCGTTCTTGTCCATATTTATAGGTCCAAAAGATAAGCAAAAATTAGGGGCGCAACAATCGTTGCATCACTTTCAATTATAAATTTTGGGGTATTGATATCCAATTTTCCCCAGGTAATTTTTTCATTGGGCACGGCGCCGGAATAGGAACCGTAACTGGTAGTACTATCACTTATTTGGCAGAAATAACTCCAGAATGGGGTGTCCGTCCGCTCCATATCCTGATATAACATAGGAACTACACAGATGGGGAAATCCCCGGCGATACCTCCGCCAATCTGAAAAAATCCTATGCCTTTCTGTGAATTGTCCGTATACCAATCCGCTAAAAAGGTCATATACTCTATACCGGATTTCATGGTACTTGCCTTAAGTTCACCTTTTAAAACGTACGATGCAAAAATGTTCCCCATGGTACTATCTTCCCATCCGGGACAAATAATAGGTAGGTTTTTTTCCGCAGCGGCATACATCCAGGAATCCTTTAAATCAATTTCATAATACTGTTCCAATACTCCCGAGAGCAACAATTTATACATGTATTCGTGCGGCAGATATCTTTCTCCTTTAGCTTCGGCATCTTTCCAAATTTTTACAATATGTTCCTGTATTCTACGGAAGGCCTCCTCTTCTGGAATGCACGTGTCGGTTACCCTGTTCAAGCCCTTTTCCAGCAAATCCCATTCCTCC
>CAJQMW010000215.1 GCA_905479535.1 uncultured Maribacter sp.
GGCACACAAAATGGTACAAAAGCAAGCTTTTGTTATGGCCCTTGGGGATACGCCCGCTCATGACCACAAATATAGCAATATCAGTACGCGACACCCGAGGCAAGCCATCCGGGAATTCCAACGATTAAAGAATAGAACTAATTAAAAAATAGAAATCTTGAAAACAGCTGGAATCATTGGTGGTTCGGGCTTTATTGGAAGCCATACCACAAAGAAATTTTTACAAGAGGGATTTAAGGTCAGGGTATCCGCAACCGATATTTCCAAAACAGAGAAATATAAGCATTTGAAAGAACTGCCAAATGCTGAAAATTTAGAAATCTTTCCGCTAAAAGTTGAAAACAAAAATCAGTTAAAAGAATTCATCAACGGTTGTGATATCGTTGTGCACGGGGGTACTCCTTTTCAGTTGGATGTTCAAGATCCTAAAACAGAATTATTCGACCCTACCATTAAAGGAACGGAGAACTTTCTTGAAGTTGTAAATCAGACTCCAAATATCGATAAGGTAGTATTAATTGCTTCTGTAGCTTCATATAATACAAATTTTCCAATGCCAGCTGGCGGAAAAGGGCCTAGCGATACATTTGACGAAAGCGATACGCCCTTTATGAGCGAAGAAAGCCATCCTTATGCACAAGCTAAATTTATTGCGAACCAAACCGTAGAAAGCTTTATTAAAGAACATCCGAATACCGATTTTGAAATTACGAGTGTTTCCCCTGTGGCAGTAATGGGAAAATCACTATCAAATAGACAAGATTCGACTTCTTCGGGATTACAATACTTGTTTAAGAATAAAATAGCTCCCAACCCATTTATTCAAATGATTTATGATAATGATGCTGAGTTTGCAATAGTTGACGTGAAAAATGTGGCGGATGGAATTTATAATGCCGGCATTAAAAAAGGATTACACGGTAAAAATTATTTATTCAGTAGTGAAAGTTGGAAGGTATCTCACATCTCGGCGATGTTAAATAGTGAGAAGCCAAAGGGCAACGCACGAATAGTTTATAAGAACGATGCTGCAAAACAAGATTTGGGAATTGAATTCGATCCTGCGATTGTTCCCTTACAAGCATTTAATAATTGATTGCTAAAAAATATTGTTAACCAAATGATAAAATTCTTTAGAAAAATTCGCCAAAAACTGCTGTCAGAAGGCAAAACTGGAACGTATTTCAAATATGCCATTGGGGAAATCTTGCTTGTAATGATAGGAATACTATTGGCGCTACAGGTAAATGATTGGAATGAAGCCAGAAAGCAAGAAAAAAAGGAAAAACAAATATTACGGCAGTTAAAAAATGAATTGAATGAAGATTACGTAATACTCAATGAAATAATTGGAGAAAATGAATTTATCATCACATCGTGCAATGTATTACTAGAACATCTTGAAAATGATCTGGCCTATCATGATGGCCTAGCGGTTTATTTTGATGGGTGGGCGACCCCATCTGTACTCGAGTTCAACAGCTCTACCTATCAAAACCTGATAACGACCGGCCCAGGCATTGTTACAAATGATTCTTTAAGGAATAGCATATTAAAACTATACAATTACCACTACACCAAGGCAAAAACTTTTAATGATTACTATAAGAGTGATTTTCACAGTTTTATTGCGCCCATACAATTACAAAATGTGGAGGCCGTAGAGTGGGGAAAATCCAGTGTTCCCATTGATTATGAAGGACTCAAACAAAACACGTTGTTCATTAATGCATTAAAATGGACCAAAAACGGTCATCGGGTAAATAATCTTGTATTCGATAATCTTCAAGAATTGATTCGTGAACTTATTGTAATGATCGAAGATGAGCTAGCTGGGAGAAAATAAAGGAATAAAAGATGATAAAATTCTTCAGAAACATTAGAAAACAATTGTTGACCGAAAACAAGTTCAGCAAATACCTACTCTATGCCATCGGAGAAATCGTACTTGTGGTCATAGGGATATTGATTGCGCTACAGATCAATAATTGGAAAGAAGCTAGAAAAGATTTAAAAGTAGAGATAACCATTTTAAAAAATATAAAAAAAGATGTTTCATTAGACATTGAAGATGTTGTGTTCAATATTAAGTACCACAAGGTATTCCTTGAAAGTGAAAAAAAATTGTACGGTTATATTCAAGGCAATGAAAACATAAAAGAATCTAAAATTGAATTTGTTAATTCCTTGGGTTCCCCCCTATTCACAATGCTTCATCAAGCTTCTTTTACCAATCTTCAAAATAATGATTTGGGTATCATTACCAATAACGAGCTTGAGCAACAAATATCCCGTCATTACGATTTTTTTGTTCGGGTCATTCTAACCTTGGAAAATGAAATGAGGGAATACGAAACGTATCCCTCCAAACTCCCATACTATTTAAAATATTTCAGTACGGAGGACAGCATTAGTATACTATCCAATGAGGAACTGAATTCCAATAATTATTACAACCCAAATTTTGAAAGAACCGCCTTAAAATTAATCGACGCTAAAGGCTTACAAGAAGACAATGCCTTTAAAATAATACTTGCCGAAAGTATTTTCTTCAGACAAACAAAAATTAGGTTCTACGAAGACTTTTTAAACAGGATTGAAGATATAATCGGGAAGATAGATACCGAACTATTATTACTTGAAGCCAAATGATAAAATTCTTTCGGAAGATTAGACAAAAAGACCTCCCCTCCTCGAAGGGGATTGAGGGGTGGGTAAAGGCATCGGGCAAAACAAAACCCACCCCTGACCCCTTCTAGTAAGGGAAAAACATCGTGTTATGAGAAAATTCTTCCGTCGAATCCGTCAAAAATTACTAACTGAAAACAAGTTCAGCAAATACCTCCTTTATGCCATCGGAGAAATCGTGCTTGTGGTCATAGGCATATTGATCGCCTTACAGATCAATGATTGGAATGAGAATCAGAAGAAACAAAAATTAAAAGCTTCGTACAAAATCTCTTTAATAAATGACCTCTCATCAGATACGTTACTATTGGGTAGATTGATTGCGCAAAATTACAATATCATGAAGTCCTTGAGAATGCAACAAGAGCGGTTTTTGGGGCCGGAGACACCGATCGACACCCTTGTTAAAATTGCGAGAAATGAATTTGATCCTGAATTAAATACACGTTTTAAGTATAATAGAAATACGCTGAACACCTTGATCGCATCAGGCAACATTGATCTTTTCACTAAAGAATTCAATGAAATGCTAATGGCCTTGATTTCTTTACAGGACATCGAAAGAGAAAATTCGAAATGGTATTCAGAAATATATTCAAGCAAAGCATCAAGGTTTTCAGATGATTATCCGGTATCCGGGCATCAAAATTCGAATCTTTTTAATTCAATCTGGATCGATATCGATGAAAAAAAACTGATATCTGGCTTTATTAGTCTAACGGATATCAAGGGGTTCGCCCATTATAAATTTGTTAATGACATAGAAAATTTAAAAGAGCGAACAACTATTGTTTTAAAGCAAATCAGTAGTCAGAATTAATTCAATAGCAACATAAACTAAAGTCCATGGAAAAAGCATATAGAAATTTAGGATACATTTTACTACTATTGATTCCATTGACATTCCTGGGGTTTCATAAAACGTACTTTGTTCAATTCCCGAATTTTGAAGAAAACATAACTACGTTTATTCATCTCCGTGCATTCATCGCCTCTATCATGATAATAGCCGGGATTTATTCCTGTGATGCCGGTTGTTTTGAAAGTGTAACCGCAGAAGGTACTATTCATGGGCAGGTTTCCGCTATCACATTTCCTTCGGCTATACTGGGAATACCGCTTTTAGGCATTTCGTTCAGAAAACAGGTGGCTTTTCGAAAGTTTATGTGGTATACATTAATTTCCGCTGTTTTAGCTGGGATATTTATGGTTAATATGATCGGCACTTTTGAAACAAGCACATATACCGGTTTGTGGCAACGACTTCCGCTACTTACAATTTTTATATGGACCTCGGTAATCGGACTTTCTTTGTTCAAGGCTAACAGAGAGACTTAAAACAAGTGATCTAAACTAGATATTACACTGTTTCCTTAAAATAATTAGACAAAACGATCATGAAAAAAATACTTAGAACTCCGGAAAGTCAATTTGATGATTTACCTGATTACAATTTTACCAGCAACTATTTAGATGTCGAAGAAGGCCTACGTCTTCATTATTTGGATGAAGGAAATAAAAGCGATCCGATAGTATTGTTATTACATGGCGAGCCCAGTTGGTCCTATTTATATCGTAAAATGATTCCGATACTGTCCAATAATTTTCGTGTAATAGCTCCTGATTTGATAGGTTTTGGAAAATCGGACAAGCCCATGGACAAATCGAGTTATACCTACCAAAAGCATATGGACTGGTTGACCGTTTTTATAGAAAAATTGAACCTTACGGGAATCCTACTTTTTTGTCAAGATTGGGGCGGGTTAACGGGATTACGCTTGATTACCGAAATGGAAGATCGGTTTTCAATGGTGATCGCCTCCAATACTACGTTGCCCACGGGCAAGATTCCTATGCCCGAGAGTTTTTTAAAGTGGAGGGAATATTCCCAACATTCCCCTGGCTTTGACATTGGCAAGGTCATAGACATGGGCACTATTCAGCCACTATCCGAAGAGGTCATTGCTGCCTACAATGCACCCTACCCCTCGGAGGAATACAAAGCCGGGGCTAGAATATTTCCAACATTGGTCCCTATTGACCCCGATGGTCCTGAATCGATTAAAAATCAACTGGCTTGGGAAAAATTAAAAAAATGGAACAAACCGTTCTTGACCGTTTTCGGAGACGGGGACGACATCATGCGAGGAGCGGAAAAGACCTTTCAAAAACTGGTGCCCGGGGCGGAAGGACAAAACCATACCCTATTAAATGCAGGCCATTTTATTCAGGAAGAAAAGGGAGAAGTGCTTGCCGACTTACTACTAGACTTTTACAGAAATAATACAGCCAACTTAGAATAGAAGGTTTTAAAAGGGAATTTGTAGTTAATTACAATCAAAACATATGGCAAAGCTTTTTAAAAATAATACTTTGAGCTTGATAGATATTCTTAAAAGAATAGTTGTCCGCATACCCCAGTTTCCAAGAATGATACATAATATCAAGAAAGCCAAGGGAATTACTCAGGACAGTCAGCGATCTATCGGGAAAATAATTGAGTCCAAAGCGCTACACCATGGAAGCCTATGCGCTCTTAAATATCAAGACCAAAGCTTTACCTATGCCGAATTCAATGAAATGGTCAATAGCTATGCCAACTATCTTCTCAGAGAGGGTGTCAAAAATGGCGAAACGGTTATCGCTTTTTTAGAAAATAGACCTGAGCTGTTATTTTTAATTACCGCTTGTGCCAAAATCGGAGCTATTGTTTCACTCATCAATCCGAACCAAAAGGGTAAGGTCTTGATCCATTCCATAGAACTCGCAAAGTCCAACTACTTTTTTATCGGAGAGGAACTGGTCGAACCTTTTGAAGAAGTAAAAAATTCAATTTTGGTCGCTACTGAACACAAGTATTATTGGGTTAGTGACGAACAATTGATCGATTGTCCAAAAAACTATACAGCGCTAAAAAGGGAACTGGAGCACGTAGCTATTGAAAACCCGACTACAACACAACAAATAAAGGCAAGTCAACCCTACGCATACGTTTTTACTTCCGGAACTACAGGCCTGCCCAAGGCCTCGCGACAGACCCACAGAAAATGGCTGGCGACGTATTATTGGTTCGGCAAGGTCAATATGAACTTGGGCATCACCGATGTTATGTACGTACCACTTCCTTTTTATCATACCAACGCCCTTATTGTAGGTTGGCCAACTGCCCTTGCCGGCTCTTGTACCATGGTAATGAGAAGAAAATTTTCCGTTACCGATTTCTGGAAAGATGTTAAAAGGTACAATGTAACGGCATTTATTTATATAGGGGAATTGTGTCGTTATTTATTGAATGCTCCTGAATCGGATCTGGACAAGAGCCATAGCATTAAAAAAATAATGGGCAATGGGTTGCGGCCTGATATCTGGCATCAATTCAAGGAGCGTTTTCAAATCAAAAATATCGTTGAGTTTTATGGTGCCGCCGACGGTAATGTTGGGTTTACCAACACACTGAATTTTGATTGCACCATAGGGTGGTGCCCAACAAATTTCAAAATTATAAAATACGATGTCGAAAATGATATGCCCATTAAAAGTTCCAACGGCTTCCTTATTCCCGTGCGGAAGGGTGAGACCGGTTTATTGATTTCCGAAATAAGTGATAAATCCGTTTTTGATGGCTATGTCAATAAAGAAAGGAATAAAGATAAAGTTCTTCTTAACGTTTTTAAGTCTGGGGACTATTGGTTCAACAGTGGCGATTTATTACAGGATATCGGATTTAGACATGCGAGGTTTATCGACAGAATTGGTGATACCTTCCGATGGAAAGGAGAAAATGTTGCTACTGCCGAAGTAGAAGGGGTTGTTGGCAATCTAAAATGGGTAGAGATCTGTGCCGTATATGGGGTTCAAATTCCAAATAATGATGGGCGGGCAGGTATGGTTACCATTGTAAAGTATCTCGAGGAAAATTTTGATATAAGTGCCGTGGCGGAACACCTTCACAAAGAACTTCCAAAATATGCAGTGCCCATTTTTATTAGGCTAAAGGATGAGATCAATTATACACATACGCACAAAATCAAAAAATTCGATTTAAAAGAAGAAGGTTTCAATTGCGATGATCAAGTATATGTGATGTTACCAAAAAGCAATAGCTATGTTCCGATGGATACAAAGCTTCTAAGTGAAATCAATGAAGGAGCTTATATCTTCTAGGAAGATAAAACGGTAACAATAGGTGTAAAGCATAACCAAGAAGTTTACATATACTTGGAAAAAATATGGGGACACTTGGTTAATTCTTGGTGGAATGGCCGCGGACAAGAAGTAACTATGAGCTCTGATTAAAATTTTATTCGAAAAATACCATCAACAGATGATTTCATAAAAAAACGCAAATGATAGCGATTTTTATTCC
>CAJQMW010000216.1 GCA_905479535.1 uncultured Maribacter sp.
CTGTGGAATAAACCTCTCACTAAATTGTGGATACTTTATAGCTTCGGGAGTTAAAAATTTTAATTCAACACCTCCCTTTTTAAAATATTCTTTGTCATATATCCTTGTGCCGCCGATAGGGTTCATGTAAATATCACCACCTAATTCCTTGGTGATATTTATCAATCGAATTGATTTATCTTGGCCTTGAGTACGATGAAAAGAAACAGAAGAAAATAGAAAATCCACTTCTATATTTAGATACCTCGATACCACTTCTACCGAAGTGGCTGCCAATTTGGAAATACTTTCTTCCTTATCAAAAAAAATTGATTCTATTATTGGGAATACATCGGAAAAAAAAGGAGCTCTTCTATACGCATGCCATATAGTTAGCAAAAGACTTTCCGGGTATCCCTTTGTATCTTTACAAATATTTATTTCTTTTATTAATTTATTTTGACTTTGGATGCAGGGTACCGTTATATACCGTTCCTCATTTTTAAATAAAATTTTATTCCGGTTGATAAAACCACCTTTAATAAAATTTACATCGTCGGCAAAAATAAATACATCAACCGCATTTAACAATTGGAAATATCCTAGGTAAGGGAATAGATACGGTTGCATCATGGCTATCTTCATGCATCAATTATTTTGTGCTCTTAACAATAGCCTACAAATCATATCTACTTCTTCCACTGTAAGATTGAAATATAGCGGTAGGCAAAAAACCCGTTTGGAAATGTCATTTGTTACCTTAAGTTCTTTTGATTCGAGATATGGTAAACTATTGGCCAAAGAGGGGTAAAAATACCTTCGTCCAAAAATTTCATTCCTTTTAAGCAACTCATTGCATTTTAAAAGTAACGCTTCATTATCAAATACTATAGGATAATATGCATAATTAGACTGGGATTTTTTATGCCAAACTGGTTTAATGGCATTTAAGTTTTTTAATTTACTATCATAACGTTCAGACAACAATTTTCGTTTCTCATGAATATCCTGGATATAATTCAAATTTGCGATACCCATCGCAGCATGGAACTCAGAGTTTTTCCCGTTTATTCCAAGACCATAAAACTTTTCAGGACCGTCATGTCCAAAATTTCGCATATGTGCCAATTCTTTTAGTAGTTTGGAATCTTTTGTGATGATGAGCCCCCCCTCACCGGAATGGAACAGTTTAGTCGCGTGCAAACTACAAGTGGAAATATCACCATAATTAAAAACAGAATTTCCGTTGATCTCTACACCAAATGCGTGCGCAGCATCATATATAACCTTTAACTTATGTTTATCGGCTATTTTTTTTATGGCCTCAACGTCACAAGGATTGCCGTAAACATGAGTTGCTAGAATCCCCGATGTTTTATCGGTAATCGCAGCTTCAATTTTTTTTGGGTCAACAGTTAAATTTTCATTATCAATATCCACGAAAACAGGTGTGCAGCCTTCCCAAACAATACTACTTGTTGTTGCTATATAAGAGAAGGGTGTTGTGATTATCTCACCTTGCAGACCTAGTGCCTTAATGGCAATTTGGAGGGCCACGGTTCCATTAGTCACAAACAATAAATGTTCTACCCCCAAATGCTCTTTGAGTTTCATTTCCAAATCGCTGGCTAATGGTCCCATATTGGTGAGCCATTGTCTCTTCCAAACACCGTGCAATAAAATATCGTAGTCCTCCTTGGGAGGTAAAAATGGTAAGGTAACGGGTATCATAACTTGCGGTTTTTTATCATGGTTAATAGAGCATACAAAGGGCTTGCTTTGAAAAAAGAATGGATTAATAAATAAAACAGAATTCCCATTAGCGAAGCAAAAGCTATTTGTATAATTTGGTGGTAGTCGTTTAACGATTGCGCTGAATAGTACATCACTAAAAAAGTAAGACTGGCAGAAAGTAAAATGGGCAGCATATCCGATAATTGGTTTTTGGTGCTGTAATCTATCAAACGACTACTATAGTGCGTGTTGATTAACAAACTAAGGAAAGAACTAAAGACAGAACTCCAGATCAATCCCATAATCCCAAACTGGAACCCCACTAAAATACTAATGGCCATCAATACTTTTTTTATGACTTCTAACTTCAAAAACCAATCGCTACGGCCAAAAACCTGTAAAATGTTCACATTAAAAGCATGTATGGGGTATAAAATCGCTGCGAGACTTAATATTTGAAAAAAGGGAACGGCAGGTAGCCAAGATGGCCCTAAAACCAACTCGAATAATGGTTTTGCAATGGCGGCTCCGCCAAGCATAAAGGGGGCAACTATAAAAAAAGCAACCTTGATCATTTTTCTGTAAATTACGGAAAGCCTTGGCACATCGTTTTGCAGTTGCGCTAGCATAGGGTAAGTCACTTTTCTTACTATGCCGGTGATAGTAACCGAGGGATAATCATTAAAACGTTTTGCCCTTTCATAAAAACCCAAAGTTTCAACTGGAAAGTATTTTCCTATTATTATATTATAACTATTATTAAAAATGGTATCGAGCAATCCAGACAACATTATTTTGTACCCAAATGTATAATGATAAATAAACTTTTCCTTAGAATAGTTTAAACTGGGTTTCCAGGTTGCATTAATCCAAAGTAGAATGGACAAAACAACTTGTGTAGTGAGTAGCATGGCAACGATACTCCATACCCCGTAATCATAATAACCTAATGTTAAACCTACAATAACCCCGGTAATTGTACTAGGTGCAGTTAATAAAACAAGTCTTTTAAATTTCATTTCCTTGGTTAAAATTGCCAACTGGACTGCTGAAAATGCCGAAATAATGAAACTTAAACAATACACCCTGATAATTTCAACAAGTATTTCTTGCTCATAAAAAATCGCGATATAGGGTGCCGTAAAAAAAAGAATTGTATAAACCAAAAAACTCATAACCATATTCATAAAAAATACAGTAGAAAAATCTGAATCGTCCGCATCAGTAGTTCTGATAATTGATAATGACATTCCACTGTCAACCAATGATCTACCGATTGCAATAAATACGGCAATCATTCCAATGAGCCCAAAATCTGTTGGTCCTAACCACCTCGCTAAAAGGAGCATCGCTACAAAAGAAATTCCTTTTATTAGTATCGCTTCGGCAAAGCTCCAAGCAACGCCCGATATTGTTTTTCGTTTTAGCGACATTAGTCTAACAAATTTTGAAGATGGGTTTAATCGTAATTTTTAATGAGGATATTTTTTTATTCATCATGCTTAAAGCAATTTAGTCGTTTCAAGTATTTAATTGTTTAGACTATAACTCTTTATCCGCTCATTTATTTTGAATGAAGCACATACTTTGGATTCAATACTCCATACGCTGCTTTTGTTTTAATTGATCATAAACATGTTTTTTAAAGAATCCTGCCAATCAGGAATTTCTACGCCAAAAGTTTCTTTAATCCTGGTTTTATCAAGGACCGTATACAATGGCCGTTTTACCAATGTTCGGAATTCCTTGGTTTTTATTGGCTTTACATTGATTTCTATATTTTTTACTGAAAAAATATTTTTAGCAAAATCGTACCAACTACAGGACCCCTCATTTGAATAATGATATATTTCTACATTTTCATTTTCAAGTTTTGGAAGTATATTTAGTATCATCTCCGCCAAGTCTCCCGCAAAGGTGGGAGAACCTGTTTGATCGGCAACTACTTTAATCTGTTTACCTTCATTTCCTAGACGTAACATGGTCTTTACAAAATTGTTACCATAGTGTGAGTATAACCAAGAAGTTCTAATAATTATGGAGTTTTTAGGATTAACTTTTAGTATGGCCTCCTCTCCTTTTAGTTTTGTCTTTCCGTAAACAGTTTGTGGATTTGGAAGGTCTTTTTCGCGATAGGGTTTCTGTGATGTACCGTCGAACACATAATCAGTAGAAAAATGTATCAATTTGATATTTTTCCTTTCAGCAATCTTCGCAAGATTTGCAACCGCAAAATTGTTCACGGCATTGGCCTTTT
>CAJQMW010000217.1 GCA_905479535.1 uncultured Maribacter sp.
TTATTAGGGTGTTAGCCGTTCCTAAATCTATGGCTATCTCCTCGGTCAAGAAATCAAAAAATCCCATATAAATTTGTTTGGTTATGGATTAGGGGGTGCATTTCATCGACAAAAGTAGTAAAATTAATGCTTAAAATGACGTGTGCCCGTCATCACCATGGAAATTCCATTTGCATCGCAATAATCTATACTCAATTGGTCTTTTATGGATCCTCCAGGTTGTATGACACTGGTTATTCCGGCCTTGCCCGCAATTTCTACACAGTCTGGAAAAGGGAAGAATGCGTCACTGGCCATAACGGCCCCGTTTAAATCAAAATTAAAACTCCTGGCTTTGTGAATAGCTTGGTTCAAGGCATCCACCCTAGAAGTCTGTCCTGTGCCACTGGCACACAACTGCTTGTTCTTGGCAAGAACAATAGTGTTGGATTTTGTGTGTTTGCACAGTTTAGAGGCGAACAGTAAATCTTGGATTTCTTCATCGGAAGATCTGGTTTTTGTGGCTTGGTTTAAATCTGCAGCAGTATCTGTTTTGTGGTCCTTTTCTTGAAGTAACGTTCCATTTAAGCATGTTCTTGCCAGCATATTCGGCATCTTTACTTCATTTTGTACAAGGATGATCCTATTTTTCTTCCCTTTTAAAACCTGGAGCGCATCATCAGCATAACTGGGAGCAACGACTACTTCACAGAAAAGTTTGTGTATCTCTTCAGCCGTATCCTTATCAATTTCCTTGTTGCTTATCAAAACTCCTCCAAAAGCGCTAACGGGGTCTCCGGCCAGTGCATCAACATAGGCTTGATGCAGGTTTTCACGCTGTGCCAAACCGCAGGCATTATTATGCTTTAAAATGGCAAATGTTGGTGCATCGTTCTTGAATTCATCCATCAAATTTACCGCCGCATCTACGTCTAAGAGGTTGTTATAGGACAATTCCTTACCGTGTAATTTGGAGAACATGGCATCAAAATCTCCAAAGAAGAATCCTTTCTGATGTGGATTTTCTCCATAGCGCAGCACCTTGCCCTGTGTCTCGCTAATTTTTAAGGCGGCGAGGTCATGGTCTTTGTTGAAATAGTTAAAAATGGCGGTGTCGTAATGGGAGGATACATTAAAGGATTTTGCCGCAAAACGCTTACGCTCCGCAACGGTCGTGCTTCCCTTTCCATTGGAGATTACCTCCAAGAAATCCTTGTAATCTTCCATGGATGAAACACAGAGCACATCCTTGAAATTTTTGCCAGCGGCACGAATCAATGAAATTCCGCCTATATCTATTTTTTCAATAATATCCCGTTCTGATGCGCCACTGGCTACCGTCTTCTCAAAAGGATATAAATCAACGATAACAATATCCAATTGAGGGATTTCAAACTCTTCTAATTGGGCTATGTCCCCCTCGTTGTCCTGACGGTTTAAAATACCTCCAAAGACCTTTGGGTGCAATGTTTTTACCCGGCCTCCTAAAATTGAAGGATAGCTGGTGACCTCTTCTACAGGTACTACGGCTATCCCAAGTTCCTTTATGAATTTTTCGGTGCCGCCAGTGGAATAAATGGTGATACCCAATTCTTGAAACTTTCTAACGATTGGTTCCAGCCCATCTTTGTGGAACACGGAAATAAGGGCCGAGGAAGCTTTTTTTAAACTGCTCATTGTAGGATGCTTAAATGTTTTTAATAAGCAAACAAAAGTAAATTTTTTGCAGCTAGGAAATGCTTTAGGTTATCAACAAAAAGGGTAAAGTTTTAAAGAATTTTTGATACCTCCTCATTTACGAATTCCAAGAATCGCTCATCGGCTTCCGTGAACGGGTCCGCAGTATTGGAATCAATATCTATTTGACCTATATTTTTGCCATTTAAGAATAGCGGAACTACGATTTCCGATTTTACGGTTAGGCTGCAAGCAATATAATTGTCCTGTGCCTCAACATCTGGCACCACAAAGTTTTGATCGCTTTCGGCAACCTGTCCACAAATACCCTTACCAAATGGGATGATGGTATGGTCCGTTGGTTGGCCTGCATATGGGCCTAGTTTTAGCTCTCGCTTATCGCCATTTTTAAAATAGAAACCTACCCAATCGTAATAGGGTACGTTTTCCTTAAGCAAGTTGCAAATCTCCTGTAGTTTTACTTCCGCTTCATTGCCGCGTTCCAAAATGCTGATGAGCTGAGGTCTTAGTTTATCGAACATTGTTTTCCATATCTAGAGACACAAAAGTCGATTTTAAATTTAAAACTAACAACACCAATCCCCTTAAAGATTCCTTAATGAAAAAAATAGTTTTAATAGTAGCAATGGCATTGTTATCAGGAGTTGCTTTCGCACAAGAAAGGAATAAAAGTTAACAATGGAGGTTGATGGTAAATGCGATATGTGTAAACTTCGCATAGAGAAGCAGCTCATGGAATAAAGGGCGTTAAGTATGCTATATGGGATATTCCTTCTCATCAATTGCCTTTGATTTTAAATGAGCGTAAGACAGACCCAATGAAAGTGAAGGCCGCTTTGGTTGCCGTTGGGCATGGCACCAAAGAACCGAAGGCAACAGAAGAGGCATATGAAAGTGTACACCCCTGCTGTAAATATCGTGAGGATAATTCGGATGATAATTAAAAGTACTAATTTAAAGTTCTACTTTGCCGGAATAGTGCAGTAGTGCCCCATCCTCACCCATTCCTTCAATATGAATCCTAAAACTTTTTAGTCCGTTATTGGGAATGGTGATAATGGCCTCGCCCATTTCGTTCGTTTTTAACTTTGGCTCCCAATGAATGACCCCGTAGTTTAGAAAGTTTTCGTTTTCGAAGGAAAGATACTTTGGCCTGTAAAACTCTTTTGGTCTTGTAAAACTATTCTCCACCAACTTCTCTGCAAAGCTAGATGAACTCGGCCTAAACCTGGTATCTTCTTTCCTATAAATACGTATTACGCCACCACTGGCATCGAAATCTCCTGCAAGTCCATATCTCTCCATATATATTTCGTCTATTTGCTCCAGTGGTACATTTAATAGTTGTGTGCGATCTACGACCTCAATATCGTTTTCATAAATTTTTACCGGACCACTTGAAGCTATATTATTTACTATAAAAACTGCTCCTGTTGCTGGATTAATGAAAACTCTAAAACCATTTTTTGCTATAAAATCAGCTAAGAATATATTTCTTCTGATCTCCTTTTCGGTAATCTTAAATCCCTTAAAAGTAGAATCTATGAGGGGAGATTTCCGGGTGAGCTTTTTATCAATTTTGTCCTCGGTCACGATCGCTTCATCAAGCACAATGGTCCTATCGTTTTTAAACAGGGTTTCATTATTTTCTTGAGTCCCTGTTTTGGACTCTCTAGCAGTAAAATCAAAACCAATATTTTTAATTTCTTTCCTTGAAATGGAATCTGTAAATAAGAGGTCGCTCAAAAAGTCTGCCTCAATATCTGGCTTTCTAAGCTTTTTATTTTTGCCCTTCATTGTAAACCTTAAGGTGTCTCCGTTGGGCCTTTGAAAATCTGTTATTCGGAAATTTGTTGAATCTTGTACATCAAGAAATAACATTTTAAAGAGGTCTCCTTGGTTTATAGCTAATTCCTCTCCTTTTTTTATTCTGGACGTTATGCTTCCCGATACCGAAATCCCTGATTCGAATGGATACTTTATTTCGGGGGCACCGTCAAAAATACCGTTCCATTCATAGCGACTCCAGCCTTGGTTTAGTAGTACCAGGTCCAGTTCATATTCCTTAATCCTATCAATTTCCGTGAAGTATCTGGATGGATTTTCGATTGATGATTTCAAATAGGGTTTCAGTAAAAAATTTGAGATAATATTGTTGTTAAAGGTTCCGGCCAAGGTTTCTGTAGGCAGCGCGGATACGCTAAGTGAAAAGGGCGTGTTGTCTTTTGAAAAAGTATTGATTTTTATGGATAGGGAATCTTTCTTTCTACTCAACGGTTTATCCAAAAAAAGTCTGCCCAGGTTCAAATTGTTGTAGTTGAATACCAACCTTTCAGCGATAGGATTTAGATCTTGGTCAAAAAGAGTCACGATATTGGTTCCCGTCAGAAGTTTGTCCTTGGCAATGGTTATGGTTCTTTTCGTCTCATTGAGTGAAAATGATTTAAGTGTCATAAGCCCATCTCTATGTACGGCCAGATGAAATTCTTTTCCTTTAATGTATGGTAAAGTCCCTTCATTTGTCTTAAGAACAATTAGAAGCTTGTCCTCAATAATATTGTTTATGTTGATTGCGATACCATTATCCTCAGGTCTTGGTATTTCTTTTTCAAGCACCTCGCCGTTTTCTAAAAAAGCCTTTATAGTGTAGGTGTCATCCCTGTTATAAAGGAAACTTACTTTACCCATCCCATAATCATTGGTATATAAGGTAGAGATTTGCTCTTCGTCGTTTTTGTAAAGAAATCCCTTGGTGATTTTTAGGCCTTTGCCGTATTCGTCAGATGCGTAAAAGCCCACTGTATTGTTTACGTTTGCCAGAAGGTGTCCACCTTCCGGAAATACCTGAAAATCGTGCTTGGCCGTGATATTGGAGTTTGTATCGGTAGGTCTGTTTACAACAGTAATTTCTTGTAGAAAACCAACATCTTCATTAAAATTCTTCATCCATTTCGTACCGGCCTTCACGAAATATGTGCCGCTCTCAAGGCTCTCATCCAAACTAAAACTACCGTTTGACATACCATTTTCGGCAAGGAACAACTCTCTATTTATTTGTTTGCCATCACTGTTGTAAACCCCAACGTATAGGTTCATCGTTTCACTGGATGGTTTGCCCAGCTTCTTATTGTAAATATAGGCTGTCCACCAAATTTCTTCCCCTATGAAAAAAGTGTTCTTGTTTAAATGTAGGTGCACAGATTCGCGGACATTTTGGAAATGCTCTT
>CAJQMW010000218.1 GCA_905479535.1 uncultured Maribacter sp.
CCGCTTTTTGGTTAGATTCCTGTGAATAGGCGGTTCCACTAAGAATTAGTATAGCTATCAGCATCAATGGTATTTTTTTCATCACGTTATAATTTTTCAATTTTTAAAATTGCAATCGAAGATATAAAAATTACTGTGTCATTTTCATCAATGAACATCATATTTGAATACCTATCCAATACTTGTGAGCCTACTTTCATTTTACCTATTTTTGCCCAATGATTCTTGAGGATAACATTATTGCATTGGCAACGCCAACAGGTATTGGAGCGATTGGGGTCATACGAATATCCGGTCGAAACGCCATTGCCCTTGCGACTCCTTTTTTCAAATCAATTCATGGGAAAACTCTAGAAAAACAGAAAAGCCACACGGTTTTATTAGGTCACATAGTCACAGATAATAAGGTGCTGGACGAAGTGCTTCTTACTGTTTTTAAAGGGCCTAATTCCTACACAGGAGAAAATGTTGTGGAAATTTCTTGTCATGGATCACCCTACATTCAGCAGGAAATCATCCAATTATTCTTAAGGAACGGTTGTAGAATAGCAACTCCGGGAGAATTTACGCTACGCTCCTTTTTGAACGGAAAATTGGATTTGAGTCAAGCCGAAGCTGTTGCCGATCTTATAGCCAGCGATAGCGAGGCCAGTCATCAAATAGCCATTCAACAGATGCGTGGGGGATTTAGTAATGAAATAAAACAGTTGCGTGGAGAACTACTGGATTTCGCCTCCCTGATAGAGTTGGAACTGGACTTTTCAGAAGAGGATGTGGAGTTTGCTAACAAAGAGAAATTTAATGAACTGTTGACTAGAATCCAGACCATTTTAAAACGACTCATTGATTCTTTCGCCGTAGGAAACGTTATCAAGAACGGGATTCCCGTTGCGATTGTTGGGGAGCCCAATGTCGGCAAATCTTCACTGCTAAACATTTTACTAAATGAAGACCGTGCCATTGTTTCAGAGATTGCTGGAACCACAAGGGATAGTATAGAAGATGAAATAAACATTGGTGGATTTGGTTTTCGTTTTATTGACACTGCGGGTATTAGGGATACCGCGGATGTTGTGGAAGGAATAGGAATTAAAAAAACCTTTGAGAAAATTGGTCAAGCCCAAGTTGTGGTCTATTTGGTGGACGCTTTTAATTTTAAATTTAAAAATACATTTTCTGAGATACAGAAAGTTAAAGATACCTATCCGTCAAAGCAATTGATAGTTGTATTGAATAAAATTGATCAGGTGGACCGTATTCAAAAATCCAATATTTTGGACGTATTTGAAAAGGGAGGTGAACCAGATGTGCTATTACTATCCGCTAAAACAGGAGAGGGTGTTGAGGCATTGAAAAATAGACTTTTGGAATTTGTAAATACCGGTGTTCTCAGGAATAATGATACCATTATTACGAACAGTAGACATTATGATGCCCTTTTGAAGGCATTAGCCGAAATAAATAAAATAAAATCTGGAATGGCTGAAGGTATTTCGGGGGACTTATTAGCGATTGATATCCGACAAGCACTTTCGTATTTTGGTGAAATTACCGGGGAAGTGACTTCCGACGACTTATTGGGTAATATCTTTCATAATTTTTGCATCGGGAAATAAATAAGTATTTCATTTGGTTTCATTTGGTCTCATATGGTTCTATTTGGTTTCATATAACTGTAAATCAATAAGTTGTTTAAAACTATTATTGTTTTCTCTTTCTCTTAATCTCCTATTTTCATACATTTATTTCATCTAATTTTCACCTCAGCGTAATTTTTAATAGTCGAGGTGAAAAAATTTCACCTCAGTTATGAAAATAAATCTCAAGAGTAAAAAGATTAAAAACGGAAAGCTTAGTTTATTTATTGAATTTTATAAAGGACATCACATTGATAAAAATGGTGTAAATAAATATGACCGTGAGTTTGAGTACTTAAAGCTTTATCCCTTAGAAAATCCCAGCACATCTGAAGAAAAGAAGAAGAAGAAAGAAATCTACGAGCTGGCAGATAAGATTCTCGCCATACGTCAGGCGGAATTCTATCAAGGAAAGTTCAAATTGAAGAATGACAAAAAAGGCCGGGTAACTTTTATGGACTATTATAAAAAATTGAAAGAAGACCGCTTTGAGGCCAAGGCGAGTTATGGAAATTGGGATGCTGCACAAAAGCACATCGAAAAGTATTGTCCTCCGCATAAACAGCTAAAGGATATTGATACAGAATTTGTAAAGGGGTTTAAGAGATATCTGAACACCAAAGCCAAAACTAAAAGTGGTACTCCCCTATCTCAAAACTCCAAGTACACTTATTTCAATAAGTTTAAAGCAGCCTTACGGGAAGCCTATACCGAAAATTATTTGGAAGAAAATGTATTGAGGTCAGTTAAAGGTTTTGAGCAAGGCGAATCTACAAGGGAATACTTAACCTATTCGGAATTGCAGGCTATGACACAAGCCGAGTGTAAGTATCCTATACTAAAGAATGCTTTTATTTTCAGCTGTCTTACAGGTTTACGATGGAGCGATATTGACAAGTTGAAATGGTCTGAGGTTAGAGATGAAGATAGCGGCTCTAGAATTATATTTAGACAGAAGAAAACAGACGGACTTGAATATCTTTACGTTTCAGAGCAATCAAGAAAACTAATAGGAAAGCGGGCAAACGAAAGTGATAGAGTTTTTAGAGGATTAAAATATGGTGCCGTTTACAACACTGAAATTCTCAGATGGTGCATG
>CAJQMW010000219.1 GCA_905479535.1 uncultured Maribacter sp.
AGGAAATGCACCAAGAGCTATAGTTCTCGTAGAGAACAAGGAAAAGGCATTGGAACTATATAGTGCCTTTTTAACCTATACCAAATACAATTCGTTACGCGTTTATGTGGGATACGAAGAGTTGCATATAGATATTCAGAAATCGGAAATTTTTGAGGGTATAGATATCCTCATTTCCACGCCCAAAACAATGAACAAGCTATTTTTGTTGAACGGGGTAAGTACTTCCGAATTAAAGATACTTAGTATAGACGATGCCGAATTCCTGATTCAAAAATCAGCATATGAGGCAATTATTTCCATTACTCAAAGTATTATAAAATGCCAGTATGTATTGTATTCTGAAAAATTACACCCTAAATTAAAGCGCTTTCAGTCCTATTTTATGGAAAACTCTCGAATTATTTCCGTTTAAGCTGTAAGGATTTACAATTCTGGGTATAAGTAGGCATTAGGTGTTAGGCGTTAGGTGTTAGGTGTTAGGTGAAAATAATTTTTGTCCGTTCGAGCGTAGTCGAGAACTATTTTATGACCTGTAAGTGAACAGATTACTTCGTCGCAAAAATTGCCTCGCATTGTTATCCTGAGCGCAGTCGAATGGAAGGGAACACAGAACGAACAGATTGCTTCACAGTTAAAAAAGCTACTCGCAGTAACGTACCTAAATTTCCTCCGGGGCAAGTTCAACTTCCAAGCCATCCATAGTCTCATTAATATGCAGTTGACAACTCAATCGTGAGTTATCCCGCACGTTAAATGCCTCGGAAAGCATCGCTTCTTCCTCTTCCGACTTTTCCGGTAATACATGGTCGGATTTTACGTAACATTGACACGAGGCACACATGGCCATCCCGCCACAAATACCAATAGTACCCTCTGGAGCTAGTTCATAGGAGCGAACCACTTCCATGAGGTTCATGTTCATATCCGTAGGGGCATCAATTTCGTGAAGGACACCGTCTCTATCGGTTATTTTGATTTTTATGTCGGTCATTAATCCAAGAGTTATTTAATTAGGACTGTCCCCTTGAGGGGACCTTAGGGGTGTTTTGTTTATCTCGCTAGAAAAACATCCCCCTTACCCCCTTCAAAGGGGGAATTAATCCGTTTTGTTTGCTTAGTCGATAGCCTTCACTACAGCTTTCGGTGCTTCTTTTTTACTACCATCAAAACCAGTAATCCCTCCAACAGTAGTATATTTCATAACATATTTTTTGTCGGGATAAATTCGCTGGTACGCACTCTGACACATCAATGTAGCCTCGTGGAAACCACAAAGAATTAATTTTAATTTCCCGGGATAGGTATTTACGTCGCCAATGGCATAAATACCGGGAATATTGGTCTGGTAGTCCAAGGTATTGTCCACCTTTATGGCATTCTTTTCAATTTCCAATCCCCAATCTCCAATGGGTCCCAGTTTTGGTGATAATCCAAAAAGTGGTATAAAATTATCAACCTCCAGTGTAATATTTTCTGCAGCATTGGAGGTCTTTCTTATAATCACGGATTCAAGTCTATCGGAACCATTGAGTTTAATTACTTCCGCAGGGGTAATCAGATTAATTTTCCCTTCGTTCTTTAGCTGCTGTACTTTTTCAACGGAATCGAGAGCACCCCTGAATTCATTTCTTCTATGGACGAGCGTTACCTCAGCCGCAATATCGGCCAAGAAAATACTCCAATCCAACGCAGAATCCCCTCCACCGGCAATTACTATCTTCTTGTCCCTATAAACTTCAGGGTCCTTGATAATATAAGCGATTCCTTTATCCTCAAATTTGGTAAGGTTCTCTAATAACGGTTTACGCGGCTCAAAGCTTCCAAGTCCGCCTGCGATAGCCACAATAGGCGCATAATGTTTTGTTCCCCTATTAGTGGTAACTACAAATGAGCCATCATTCAATTTTTCAATGGTCTCCGCCCTTTCTCCTAGTGTAAATCCAGGTTGAAACGGTTTGATCTGTTCCATTAGATTATCTACCAGTTCCCCCGCTAGTACTTCTGGGAAGCCAGGAATATCATAAATAGGTTTCTTTGGATAAATTTCGGAGCACTGGCCCCCTGCCTGCGGTAGGGCATCAATTAAATGGCACTTTAATTGTAATAGTCCGGCTTCAAAAACAGCAAAAAGACCCGTAGGTCCTGCTCCAATAATCAATATATCTGTCTTAATCATTCAGAAATTAAATCAAAAATCACAGCAAAATTACTGCTGTGATAGTTTTCGAGTTATGACATTTATCAACTTATCTAACTTAGGTTAACGACTTCTTCAATTTGTGGCGCATACTTTTTGATCGTCATTTCCACACCGCTCTTTAAAGTCATCTGGTTCACCGTACAACCCACGCAGGCACCTTCTAAACGTACCTTTACGGAGTTCTCGTTATCAATGGATATTAACGTAATATCACCACCATCGCTCTGCAAAAAAGGACGGATTTCCTCCAAGGCCTTTTCTACGTTCATTCTTAGTTCGTCCGAAGTCATTGTTGTCATACCCTCTTCTTTGTAACGCCAGCACAACCTGCCATTGTTGTTATTTTTATTGCCTCGGTTGGTTGTAAACTATCATTTCTTCCTACTACCTCGGCTACTACATTTCTTGTAATTGTCTCAAAAGATTTTTGAATAACTGAGTTCTCTTGTAAAGCAGCTGGCCTTCCTACATCTCCTGCTTCTCTAATACTTTGCACTATTGGCAATTCTCCTAAAAACTTTACTCCTAAATCTTCTGATAAATTTTTAGCGCCTTCTTTCCCAAAAATATAATATTT
>CAJQMW010000220.1 GCA_905479535.1 uncultured Maribacter sp.
ATTTTATAACTTTTTTCTTCTAGCGTTTCAAAGAACTTATGTAATCCAATAAAATGGTCGTTCCCGTCCCAAACTAGTTTTTGTTGGGCTTCGCTTAGTTCAAACCAGGGCTTATGAATGGGAAAATCAAATTTATAAGCCGAATTTACAAGTTGGTCCCGGTACCAGCCCATACTTTCACCGCGCCATGGAAAAACGGCATTCTCATAAATGGATAGGGCAGTATTGGGAACCACCAAGTCCTCGTCAATTCCTATGACATCCCCGTAACCCTCACATTTGGGGCAGGCTCCGTAAGGATTGTTGAAACTGAACAGATGCACATTTGGTTCCAAAAATTGCATGCCATCCAATTCAAATTGATTGCTGAAAAGGGTCTGCTGCTTATCCGCCAACGATTCTATAATGCACTGTCCCTTGCCTTCAAAAAAAGCAGTATCCACTGCGTTCGCCAAACGGTTATAAAAATCTTCGTCATCTTTGGTTATGATCCTGTCAATGACCAAATCGAATTCTTTCTCGATATCTTCCGGTGCTTGGTCTATGCGGAGAACCTCTCCCTGATATTTAATACGGGCGTAACCCTGTTTGGAAAATAACTGCAAAGATTTTAAAGCATCCCTATCTTTTCTAATGCTGATAGGCGCCAGAAGTAACAGTTTCGTGTTTTCCTCAAATGATTTAACGTGAGCAATTACATCGTTAACCGTATCTTTTTTCACCTCTTTTCCAGAAACAGGCGAGAAGGTCTTCCCGATGCGCGCATAGAGTAATTTAATATAATCGTATATCTCGGTGGTCGTACCTACCGTGGATCGCGGGTTGGTAGAGTTTACTTTTTGTTCTATGGCAATGGCCGGCGCAATACCTTTTATGTAATCTACTTTAGGTTTGTCCAATTTCCCTAAAAACTGTCGCGCATAGGATGAGAGGCTTTCCACATAACGCCGCTGACCCTCTGCGTATAGGGTATCAAAGGCTAAACTTGATTTTCCGGAACCGGACAATCCCGTAATTACGACCAGTTTGTTTCTTGGGATTACAACATCAATATTCTTTAGATTGTGCAGCTTCGCACCTTTGATGATGATATTTTCTTTGGGGCTTATTTCGGCGATGGAGGGCATATGTTTTTCTAAGTTTGCAAAGATACAGTATGCCACTTTCAATAACCAGTAAAAGACTTTTATCCTTTATTTGAACTGAAAATTTTCATATTTTTTTGGAGTATTTATTTTTTTCTATCTTTGAGGTTCACAAAAAAATCAATTCGCCTATAGCGCACCTTTACTTTTTTATGTTAGAATAATAACCCACATGCCCCTAATTCTTTAGAACTAGGGACAAATTTTAACCCAAATAAGTAAAGTTATGGAACTACGAATTGAAGACTCCCAGCTAGTTAAGGAATATATAAACGGTAGTGAAAAGGCCATTGAGGTACTCATTAACCGTCATAATGCACGGCTCACAGGTTTTATTTACTCTAAATTAGGAGACCGTGAATTGACCGAGGATATTTTTCAGGATACTTTTATGAAAGTTATCCGGACCCTTAAACGTGGGGCCTACAATGAAGAAGGGAAGTTCCTTCCATGGGTTATGAGAATTGCCCACAATCTAGTCATTGATCATTTTAGAAAGAACAATAGAATGCCTATGTACGGAGAAACGGAAAGCTTTAATATTTTTTCTATGATGGGCGATGAACGTTTAAATGCAGAGAAACAATTGATAAAGGACCAAATTGACTCGGATTTGGCCAATATGATAAGAGAGCTGCCACAGGATCAGCAAGAAGTATTGGAAATGCGTATGTATAAGGATATGAGTTTTAAGGAGATTTCCGATAATACTGGAGTTAGCATCAATACCGCTTTGGGAAGAATGCGCTATGCCCTTATTAATCTCAGAAAGTTGGTTGAGGCAAATAATATTGTTTTGACGAATTAATTTGCCAAAGGTCGAGTAGATCTACTATATTTATTTTTCTACCGTTCTATAATTGAACCGAAACCAAAGTTGTATGGAAAAAATTTACGCAAATAAAAAAGACCGGTGTAAGTTAGTAAAGGCAAAACCTGAAACAATTGAGTTTTTGTTGAACTATTCTAAATCACTTAAAGTTACGGAAGCAAAGGGAATAAAGTTTGAGAGTAATCTGAACTAAATTTCATAACAACAACTCAAGACGAGTTCAATATAAAAACCCCAAGGAATCATTTCCATGGGGCTTTTTTCTTTAAGACTTTTAAGAACTAGAAATTCTTCCGTTTTTGAACGAGAATAATTAAATACAGTTCCTGTATTACGTTTCTCACGCAACTGCTATAATGTCTATTTATTGTACTGAAAATTAGTTTTTCGTTGTTTCACATCAAAAAAAGGCAGTTTTACAACATACTTTTTCCTGAAGGGGGGCTTTTCTCTAGTTTTATCTCAGATTTAATAATCAAACTAACAGTACTAACAAGATTCCCAAATCTTAAATCAAAAGAAAATAACTAATATGGAATTACAAATGGAAGACTCAGAATTGGTAAGAGATTACATCAGCGGTGATGAAAAAGCTCTTGAAGTGTTAATCAATAGACACAACCAACGTATTACAAGTTTTATATACTCTAAGGTTTTGGATAGGGATATCACAGAAGATATCTTTCAGGATACTTTTATAAAGGTTATAAAAACACTTAAAAAGGGAACCTATAGTGAAGAAGGAAAATTTTTACCATGGGTAATGCGTATTTCACATAACCTGATTATTGACCATTTTAGGAAGAACAAAAGAATGCCGAAGTTTGAAGGTAGCGATGACTTCAACATCTTTTCCGTTATCGGCGATGATAAACTCAATGCCGAAAAGCAAATTATCAAAGATCAAATCGATACAGATCTTCGTTATTTGGTGGAAGAACTTCCGGACGATCAGAAAGAAGTTTTGGTTATGAGAATCTATAAGGATATGAGCTTCAAAGAGATTTCTGAAAATACGGGAGTTAGTATAAACACTGCATTGGGAAGAATGCGTTACGCTTTGATAAACCTAAGAAAAATTATAGATAAGCATAATATAGTACTTACCAATTAATTCGGTAAAAGTTACAACGAACAATATTTCCTTTTTAGTTGCGTTAATTTAATGTAACAACAATGGAAATATGGAAAAAATTTACTCTAATTATCAAGAACAGACCGAGTTTAATAAAGTTTGTCCTAAAACAATCAACTTTTTGTTGAGCTATTCACAGGCGCTTTATGACATCGAGTACAAAGATTTAAGGTTCGAGACATTTTTGAACTAAACAAAGACCCGCTATTTGCGGGTCTTTTTCTTTTTATAATATTCGTCTAACACCTTTTTCCTGCCAATGGTACTGGTTATTACATCGTCTTCCAGATTCCATCCTCTAGCTGGTGAATAATCCCGACCGTACCAAATTATTTGAAGATGCAAATCGTTCCACAATTCTTTGGGAAACAATCGTTTAGCATCTCTTTCTGTCTGTACTACGTTTTTTCCATTGGAAAAACCCCATCTGTACATTAGTCTATGAATATGTGTATCAACTGGAAAAGCGGGAATGCCAAAAGCTTGTGATACCACTACGCTAGCTGTCTTATGACCTACAGCTGGTAATTCTTCCAAAAGAGCCATTTCTTGGGGTACTTCACCATTATATTTTTCAATTAAAATTTTTGACAGTCCATAGATTCCTTTGGACTTCATTGGTGAAAGGCCCACGGGTTTTATGATTTCCCTGATCTCTTCTACGGACATTTTTACCATATCAAACGGATTATCCGCTCGTTCAAATAGCAATGGAGTAATTTTATTGACCCGCACGTCCGTACTTTGAGCGGACATAAGGACTGCAATAAGCAAAGTATAAGGGTCCTTATGTTCCAAAGGCACTGGAATGACCGGATATAGTTCTTGTAATTTAGAAATTGTGAAGGCTACTTTTTCAGCTTTCGTCATTTATTGTTTAATTTTGATTTAAATGTTTTAAACATAAAAAATAATATAACACTATGAATACGTTAAAAACAGGAGATAAAGTTCCACCATTTTCAGCAAAAGATCAAGATGGCAATACTATTGATTTATCCGATTATTCTGGAAAAAAATTAATCATTTTTTTCTATCCTGCCGCAAATACTCCCGGATGTACTGCAGAGGCTTGTAATTTGAGGGATAATTACAAAGCGCTACAGGCAGAAGGATATGAGTTGTTGGGCGTAAGCGCAGATAGCCAAAAGAAACAAAGTAACTTCAAAAATAAATATGAGTTTCCATTTCCCTTATTAGCGGATGAA
>CAJQMW010000221.1 GCA_905479535.1 uncultured Maribacter sp.
TTTGCTTGGTTGGAAGTAATTATTTCTACTTGATCTCCACTCTGTAAAGTGGTGTTCAGCGGGACAAGTTTACCATTAACTTTGGCCCCTCGTGTACGCATTCCTACCTCGGTGTGAATATTAAAAGCGAAATCTAGCGGGGTCGCACCCTTTGGTAAGGATTTGAGTTCACCCTTGGGGGTAAACACGAATATTTCCTTGGAATACAGGTTCAGTTTAAATTCTTCTACAAAATCGACCGCGTTGGCATTGGCATTTTCCAAGGCTTCTTGTAGTTTGTTCAACCACACCTCAATCCCCTGTTCCTTTTGGTTACCGTGCTTATACTTGAAATGGGCGGCGTAGCCTTTCTCCGCAATTTCATGCATGCGTTCACTGCGTATCTGCACCTCCACCCACTTCCCTTTTGGTCCCATCACCGTAATGTGCAACGCCTCGTAACCCGTAGATTTGGGCGAGGATATCCAATCACGTAGCCGAACCGGGTTTGGCGTAAAGTGATCGGTAACTATGGAGTATATTTTCCACGCCAGAAATTTTTCGTTCTGCGCATCTGACTTATATATGATGCGGATGGCAAATTTGTCGTAGATTTCATCGAACCCTACGTTTTGTGCTTTCATTTTTCTTCTCATGGAGAAGATAGATTTCATACGTCCTTTAATGACATAGTTCAACCCTTCTTTTTTAAGCGAGTTGTCTATGACCTCTGAAAAAGAATCAATATAGGCCTGTTGCTCTTCCTTGCTGTCCTCAATTTTACTTTTTATATCATCATAGACCTCGGGTTCGGTATATTTCAAACTCAGGTCTTCAAGCTCCGTTTTTATGTTGTAAAGTCCTATCCTATGGGCCAGGGGCGCATATATATAAAGTGTTTCCGAAGAGATTTTCACCTGCTTATGCTCCGGCATGGCATCCATGGTGAGCATATTGTGGTAGCGGTCGGCAATCTTGATAATGATCACCCGGACATCATCGTTCAAAGTGAGCAGCATTTTCCTGAAGTTCTCCGCCTGCTGGGAGATATTCATATCCTTTTTAAGATGGGATATTTTGGTAAGCCCGTCCACGATACGGGCAACGGTCTCCCCGAACATTCGGTCAATGTCATCAAGGGTATATTCGGTATCCTCAACAACATCGTGAAGTAGGGCCGAGGCTATGGAAACGGCATCCAAACCAATTTCGGATGCCACTATTTTAGCAACGGCGATGGGATGAAATACATAGGCTTCCCCGGATTTTCTTCTTTGGTTCTTATGCGCATCCACGGCAACCTCGAACGCACTTCGAATCAGCATCTTGTCATCATTCGACAACGTTTGATAACTGATGCGAAGCAGTTCCTTGTATTGCTTGGCAATAAGTTTGTTCTCTTTCTCTAAGGCAGCCTGTGTCATTACTAGATTAAATTTACCACAATCTTATCTGGTAGACAACAAAAATTATGCCTTTAAATTCTGAATCCTATCAATTAATGGGGGATGCGAATAATGCATAAAAACATAAGCCGGATGGGGGGTTAGGTTACTTAGGCTATTTTTAGAAAGTTTTTTTAAAGAGCTCACCAAGGGCTGGGCCGAAAAGGTGTTCTTTGCAAAATCATCTGCCTGATATTCGAATTTTCTCGAAAAATGGTTCATTAAAAGCCCGGTAATTTCGGAGATCGGACTATACAATATGCCAAATCCGATGAGCGCAGCATGAAAACTGGGCCTGTCAACACCAATCGCCAAGGATATGCTTGGATTGTTTATAAAAAGAGATAACAAAAAGAGCATGAAGCCGGCAAGCAAAATGGAGGATACTAGATTAAAAATAATATGCCTCTTCTTATAATGACCTACTTCATGGGCTAGAACCGCCACAATCTCGTCCTCCTCTAAATCGTTGATTAACGTGTCATAAAGCGTCA
The DNA here is from genome assembly GCA_905479535.1 of uncultured Maribacter sp. Classification (GTDB taxonomy): domain Bacteria; phylum Bacteroidota; class Bacteroidia; order Flavobacteriales; family Flavobacteriaceae; genus Maribacter. The sequence goes on from CAJQMW010000221.1 coordinate 1,919, forward strand.
CCCTTTTTTCTTTTCCGAAACCGGAGAAGTAGGCATTGGCCTTCGTGGACCTTTTTGAGCCATTGATGACAAAAATATGCTGCAGGTCAAAACCTACCTTTTCTACATAGCTTTCTATTTTTTCTTTTAAACTGCCATTTGCCAAAGGCTCTTGTTTGTTAAAAAGCGGGACAACCAGTTTGCTATAAAAAAGATTCATGAATAATGTAAAAAGGGCTATCAAGCCCCACGTATATATCCAAAAGTTAGTTCCTGCCCATTGAAAAAACCATATAACTAGGGAGAGTATGACACCACCCAAAATAATTATCATGAGCCAGCCTTTAATTTTGTCCAAAATAAAAGTCTTTAATGTGGTTTTGTTAAAACCGAACTTCTCTTCAATAATAAAGGTTTGGTAATATGAAAAAGGAGTGCTCAGTATATCGCTACCGATCATGATAATTCCAAAAAACAGCAGTGCTTGTAAGATAGGCTTCGAGGTATATTCGGAGACGGTATTATCCACCCAGCCGAACCCTCCAAAAATGATAAAGCCTAGAATTAATAAAAGTGAAAAAATAGAAGTGAAAATGCCAAATCTGTAATTGGTCATTTTATAGGACTGCGATTTTTGATATTCTTCAGGGTTGTAAACGTCCTTTAAATCTTCTGGAACGGGATCCTTAAACCGTTTGGAGTTAAGATAGTTTAGTAAGGTCGTGAGAAGAAATTCACCCACTAAAATCGCTAAAATAATGTAATAAATAAGTGTGTTATCCATAACAATTTATTGCAGCTTAATGAAGCAAACGTTTCAAAATCTATTTTGTTGTCGGTCTAACCTGACGTTGTCTTTTGGCTTCAAAGATAAGTATTGCAGCGGATACCGATACGTTCATGGAGTCTATCTCACCTTCCATAGGTATAACAATATTCTGGCTGGACCTCTTTAACCATTCTTTACTTAAACCGCTATCCTCGGTTCCCACGACTATGGCCGTTGGCCCGGTATAATCCAATTTTGTATACACCTCGGAAGCACTGAGCGCCGCGCAAAATATGCCGATGTTCTTTTTTTCTAAAAATGCAATGATATCCGAGGTATTTGCTAAGGCAATGTTTCGCGTAAAAACGCAACCAACGCTTGATCGTATGATATTAGGGTTGTACAGGTCCGTTTTAGGATTGGCTATGATTATGGCATCCAAATTGGCGGCATCGGCAGTCCGTAGCAATGCCCCTATATTTCCCGGTTTTTCCGGAGCTTCGGCCACTAGAACAAGCGGGTTTTTTGTATTGAATTTAAGCTCCTCAAGATGATGGGGTTTTGCAGTTGCAACCGCAATAAGGCCTTCCGTGGTATTGCGGTAGGCTAGCTTGTTGTAAACTTCTTGCGATACCGATATTATGTTAGTAAAGGCTATTTTATTAAAATCAGTTTGAAGTTCTGACGCGGTTATACGCTTTTCATTGTAAAGCAACGTTGCAATACTGTAGCCGCCTTTTAGTGCAAGTTCCAATTCTCTTTTGCCCTCCAAAATGAAAAGCCCCGTTTTCTTGCGTTCCTTTGATTTATCACGTAATAGCACTATCTTTTTTATTAGGGCGTTCTGTGTGCTTGAGATGTGTTTAGCTTCGTACATGAAATACAAAAGTAATTTAAATCACTTACTCCCGACATAGATAAGCGTTGCACAACTCAAAATCTTGAGAAATGATTGGTTTTTCAGATTCCAAAAAATTCATAAGTTATTGATTTTCAGGCGTAATTGTTTTTTCCATTTGATAAAAGTAACTTGATTGATTGAAAAATGTAGTTGTGCAACAGGCACATAGTATAAAACCTAAAAACACAAACATGAGACTAATTTTAGCATCACTTTTTTGTATTGCATTTTTATCATGTAAAGATGCTCAGAAAGAAACCAATTCAAATTCCACTTTGCCAGTAATAGATAAAATAGTTTCAATCGAGATAATAGGTGGGCCAGTGGCTAATATAAAAAGAGTTTTTGAAGCACATGGTGGACTTGATACTTGGAAAAAACAAAAAACTTTGGTTTATGATTTACCTAAACCTGATTTTACTGAAACCCATTCGATAGACTTGATTTCTAGAAAGGATAAAATCACATCGGCCAATCATACTATGGGTTACGACGGAGAAGCCGTATGGCTTTTGGATGTTGATGAAAGTTACCAAGGAGATCCTATCTTTTATCATAATTTGATGTTTTATTTTTATGCTATGCCCTTCGTATTGGCGGATGAAGGTATAAATTTTAGCGCTACGGAAGACTTGGAATATGAGGGGGTTTCTTATCCCGGTTTACGTATAACCTACGATAATGGCGTTGGCACTTCTCCAAAAGATGAGTATTATCTTCATTATCATCCCGAAACCTATCAAATGCAATGGTTAGGTTATACCGTGACCTACCGGAGCGGTGAGCCTTCCGATAATGTAAAGTGGATTCGTTACAATGATCGGATGAAAATTGATGGTTTAGTGCTACCTAAATCTATTACATGGCATGATTATGAAGGCAGAACCATCAAAGAAGAAAAGAGTACGGTGACGTTTGAAAACGTATCGCTAAGCACAGCACCCAAAAATGATGATTTTTTCCAAAAACCGGATAATGCAATTTTAGTTGTAAAGCAATAGCAGCTTGAGTTAAGAAATCGATAAATTTTAACTTAAAAAAAGGTTAAATGCCTTCTTAGAAAAATAGCAACTTAAAATTTTATGAGTAACTTAGAAGCTCTTGCACAGGTAAGGGCTTTTGTTTTGGAGCTTAAGTTCCTTTCCTTTGGAACCACGATTATAACAACTTACTAATCTAACAATACTATTATGCCAACGTACAACTTAAAAATCAATGGGAAGTCCCAAGAATTTGAGGCTTCGGAAGACACCCCTTTATTATGGGCCTTACGGGACCAATTAGATATGGTGGGTACAAAATTCGGTTGTGGAATTGGGCAATGTGGGGCCTGTACCGTGCATGTGGACGGTAATGCCATGCGTAGTTGCC
>CAJQMW010000222.1 GCA_905479535.1 uncultured Maribacter sp.
TCTGAGATTAAGTCAGAGTTGATCGCCAGCGATAAAAGGGGTAGCGATAACTTTATGACCGATCTTCAGGAAACCTTTCGGTCATTTTTTCGATTGCCTGATCTAAAGGTTGGTTTTGTAACCTACAATCCTAACGAAGACCGTTTTGAGCCAGTTTACGGCAAGGGCATATCCAGTTTCATTTTAAACGGTAAGGATACCCAAGAGTGCAAAGATGTACTTTGCCAATATTCCTATAATAAAATCCTAAAGGAGAACGACTATTTTACCATCAGCGACGTGGATAAATATGTAGAAAAATCCGGAGGAATGAATCCTTATAAATCGTTAAAGGAACAGGGGATAAAGAGTGCAATTTTTGCTCCCATTGCTTTTGAGGGAGCTTTATTAGGCGTATTGGAAATTGCTTCAGACAAGAAAAATGTGCTCAACGGTGTAAATGCCAAGAAATTAGATGATGTAATGCCATTTATCGTATCGGCGGTAGTGAGGTCTAAAGTTGAAGAAGAAAACCTTATCGATGCGATTATACAGAATGAATGTACTTCTGTCCATTCCTCTGTTTATTGGAGATTCCAAGAAGAAGCAAAACAGTTCATCAAGGAGCAACTAGAGGGAAGACAACCTTCTTTTAAGGAGATAGTTTTTAAGGATGTATACCCTTTGTTTGGGCAAATAGATATAAAAGACTCTTCCAAGGCCCGTAACAATGCCATACAGCGAGATTTAATGATTCAGCTTTCTGAAATAAAGAGCGTTTTAGAGGCCGCCTTGGAAAAAAACCGATTACCAATATATGAGGAGTTGAGATTCCGAGTCGGTAACCATTTGGACAGCATTAAGGAAATGCTATATACGAACAGTGAGCAGTCCATTTTTGATTTTGTTCAAGAAGAAATCAATCCTGTTTTTGCGCACTTAAAGAAATCAGATAAAGAGATCCATAACCATATTTTGGCCTACGAGGCAAAAATAGACATGTCGACGGAGTCTTACTATGACCATCGTAAGAATTACGATGAGAGCGTTATGCTCATCAACCAGGAATTAGCTTCGGTTATCGATAAGAAGCAGGAAGATGCACAAGCCATGTTCCCTCATTATTTTGAGCGGTACAAAACGGATGGGGTGGAACACAATATGTATATTGGTAATTCTATTGCTGGAGGACGAGAATTTAATCAATTGTACCTCAATAATCTAAGGTTGTGGCAGTTGCAGGTTATGTGCGATATGGAGAATACGCACTACGCTTTAAAACCAAAACTCCCGATACAGTTGGATGCAACCTCCCTCATCCTGGTCTATAATACCTCGTTGTCAATAAGGTTCAGGATGGATGAAAAGCAGTTCGATGTGGACGGCACTTATAATGCTAGGTACGAGGTCATTAAAAAGCGAATTGATAAATCCTTTATAAAGGGGACTAATGAACGCTTGACACAAACCGGTAAAATGTCCATTGTTTATTCTCAGAAAAAAGATGAATTAGAATACCTGCGTTATATTAAGTTCTTAAAGTCTAAAGGATATTTCACGGATAATATTGAGATTGTTGAGTTGGAGGGGTTGCAAGGCGTTTCAGGTTTAAAAGCCATACGCGCAGAGATTCTTTATAAAACGGATGAAAAACCGGAGAAAACCTATACCTACGAGGATTTAATGGAGGCCTTAAAAGAATAATTAGAAATTAGGAAACCATAGCCAACGTTCGTTCTGGCCCAAAGAACTTAAAGAAAATGGCAAAGGCGATGACGGAGACAACCATGCCTATCATGAATATAGTGTAGGTCCATCGCAAAAGTTTGTATTTCTTGTTCAGCACCAGACCTAAAAAGTAAAGATCTTTTGTTAATGAGGAATAAATATATTCTTTGTCTTTAACAAGTTCATTAATGGCCCATTCGTAATCTTCCAACTTCATTTTATGAAAATTACCAAAGAATAAAAGGTTCACCTTTTTTTGTTCTACATCCTCTTTGGTGAATTCACCGCTTGTAACGTTTGGCCTTGTCGCCAGAACGGCGAGTATCATAGAGATGACACTGAAGACGACAAAAATAACGGTAGGGTAGATTAAATAATCATTGGAAGGGTTATCCAATTTTGGGATAAGATTCGATAATGCCAATGAAATAATTATCGCGTTAACGGATAAAAGTATATTGGCCTTTGTGTCTGCAATATCGCTTAAGGTGATATGATTTTTCAGAGTTACCCTAAACAACGTTTGAATTCCACGATCGGGACTTTCGCCTTTATACTTTGCTTTTAAAGCCTCCTTTTTTGCAATTTCCCTTTCAGATTTTTTATCCTTTATAAGCCGTCTGAGATTTTTGTCCTTCCCGGGTTGCCAATTTTCCTTGGCATAATCCGTATAAAAGCGATGTTCGCTTCGGAACATTTTTATATTCGCATCCAACCACTCCTTGTGGGTATAATTGGCAATGCCCAATAACCGTAATTCCTCCCGTAGCAGTTCAGAAGTCTCCATATAACTTTTCTTGGTGAAATGCGAGGAATCCGCATCCTTGATAATTTTCTCGGGAAGTGTCTTTGGTTCGGCGTACCGGGCTGTCGCCATGATATAGCTTAAGATGTTTTGGATAGATTCTGGCTCGTAACTTTGTTCGGTTAAAAACTCTTTTGCGATGGTACAGCTAACTTCTTCGTGATTTTCGGAACCTTTTGTGTAGCCGGTGTCGTGCAGCCAGGCTGCTAACTCAATTGCTTCTTTTTCCTTTTCCGAAAGCGTACATGAGTCTAATAATTCTTTAGTATTTTTAACGACGCGCTGGGTATGTCTTAAATTATGATACAGGTAATTTGGGTTTAGTTCGTTGGACAATAATTCTACAACGAATTTTTCTGTTTTTAGAATGATATCCGACATACTAAATCTAGGGTTAGAATAATCCAAATTACAAAAATTTAAACACAGGGACATTTATATGAAAAAATATTGCGCTTGGATGCTGCTACTTCTTTTTTTGGCCGGATGTGCAACCTACAGGACCAAATATGCCAATGAATCCGATGCCAAAGATATCGAAATTAAAAAAGAAGTGGTGCATACCCTTTACCTTATTGGAGATGCCGGTCGTTCGCCCATAGGGGGAATGAATCCTGCTCTTAAAATTTTTAAGGAACGATTGGACAAAGCGGAAGAGAACAGTACTGCAATATTTCTTGGGGATAACATCTACCCTGCCGGTCTGCCTGATCCAAAGGATTCTACTATAGCCTATCTGGAAGCAAAAAGTCATTTGGATGCCCAATTAAAAACCTTGGATAATTTTAAGGGGAAGCCCCTTTTTATACCTGGAAACCACGATTGGTATACAGAAGGTTTGATCGGATTAGAACGTGAGGAGGAATACGTTAAAGAAATGCTGGACGATAAGGACGCTTTTTTACCAAAAAATGGTTGCCCTATTGAGGTCGTAGAAATAAGTGATGAGGTAGTATTAATCGCTTTGGATACGGAGTGGTATTTAACCAATTGGGATAAAAGGCCCGACATAAATGACAAATGTGCTATTAAGAGCAGAGGGAAATTTCTGTTGGAATTAGAAAATGTCATAAAGGATAATCGGCAAAAGACCACGATTATAGCCATGCACCACCCAATGTTCAGTTACGGTCCACACGGCGGGGAGTATTCTTTCAAAAAACAGTTTTATCCTAAAAAACTGCCGGTTCCCGTACCCGTTCTTGGGAGCTTTATTAATGTCCTTCGTAGCACTTCCGGTGCCTCGGTAGAAGACTTGAACAACAAGAGATATAGGGAGTTAAGGAACAAAGTGACTACGTTGGCCCAGTTTTCCGACAAGGTAATTATTGCTTC
>CAJQMW010000223.1 GCA_905479535.1 uncultured Maribacter sp.
AAAGGGGTTATGCCAAGTCCTACGAAGTTTGGGAAAATGATGATTTGGTAGGGGGTTTGTACGGCGTAGATTTGGGGCACGTTTTCTGTGGGGAGAGCATGTTCAGTCTAACCTCAAATGCCTCAAAATATGCTTTTATTCAATTGGCCGAAGAGCTTAGGGAAAAGGACTATGCTTTAATCGATTGTCAATTATACACGGACCATTTGGCCAGTCTTGGAGCCGAAGAGATTCCAAGGCAGGAATTCATAAAGATATTAAAGGGATACGATAAGGCCGGTTAACAGAAAAAGTACATTTTCTGTGTTTTGTGCGTAGTTTTCAAAACGATATTCGGACCCTACCTGTAATTTGGTCCTTTCACTTAACAACCATCCCAAATGGGCAGTAATGCGCTGGTCATACTCCGGTTTGCTGGCCTTTGCTGCACTAAGTAGGGATTCGGTAGAAACTATAAGGTAGGACTCTCCAACATCCAATTGGACACCTTGTAAAGGAAAATCTAGTGCCAAACGATATCGGAACCTATGGATTGTCTGGGATGTAGTTATCCGTTGCTCTGCCCTAAAACGATTTCCAAACCTTAAACTTCTAGACTTCTGTACAATGTTATATTGTTGGGTAAAACGAAGTTCATTTGACTTACCATCCTCAAAAACTTCTCGAAATCGGTATTGTACACCCAAACCAAAACTTTGATTATCCCCAACTTTCAAGTTAGAAAAATGGGATATATCTATTTGCCTCGCATTAAATTGAAAGTCTTCATCTTGGTATAGATAGGAACGATTTGCGAAGGAAAAATTATGGGAATAATTCTTGGCCACTTTGTAATTTAAAGAGATTTGAGGCTGCCAATAGGCCGTTAGGTTTTCCTGTGCCCACATGTAATTTGAAAACAAGACAATTCCCAGGATTGGAACAAAATGTATCTTAATAAAGGACATGGTCGTAATTTGGAGGCAACGACTTTCTTATGCGCACAAAATTACCTTCGGAGTCAAATAAGATTTCATAATCAAAATATTCCCGGTCTTTTTTCCCGCCTATAATGAATTCATAATTGATTGAGGGTAAAATTAAATTTTGAAAAGCATTCTCAATGGTTTTATCCAATTCCTCGTTTTCGGTTGTCGGATATTGTTGCTGTATTTTTTTGATGCGATATTTAGAGAAGGATTTTCCCAGATAACTTAAGATGGCCTCATAAGTGGCTGAAGGAAGGTCTATCTCTTTAACCAAAATTTCTACGTCTTCTAGTTTTCCGGTCTCGTCGAATTCCACACTGTACCAGAGGCGGTCTTTTTTGAATTTGGCCTCAAAACTGATTTTGGCACTATCTGTTTCTTTATAAAATTTTAGACGTTTTACACCATCTATCTTATCTGAAATAAGCTTAATAGCTTCTTGGGGAAACTGTGATTTTTTAATTCGGTATTCCCGTTCATATTTGTTTTGTGCGGTTCCACAAAACGAGAAAAAAACAAAAAACAAAAATAGTACTATTGATAATCTAGTTTTCATATTTCTAAAACCTAAAACCTAAAACCTAAAACCTAAAACCTAAAACCTAAAACCTAAAACCTAAAACCTAAAACCTCACTTAAACTTCATCATATCTAAAACAACTCACCTCATGGTCGTTGACCATTCCCGTAGCCTGCATATGTGCATAGATAACCGTACTTCCAACGAATTTAAAGCCCTTTTTTTTAAGGTCTTTGCTAAGGGCATCCGAGATTTCGGTATTGGCAGGAGCTTCTTTGTAGGTTTTAACCTTGTTCTTGATAGGTTCATCATTAACAAATCCCCAAATGTAGGAGCTGAAAGTTCCAAATTCCTCTTGGATTCTCAAGAACGCCTGGGCATTGGTAACCGTTGCGTTTACCTTTAATTTATTGCGGATGATACCTGGATTTTGCAAGAGTTCTTCCTTTTTGGCTTGATTGTATTTAGCGATTTTTTTGTAATCAAAATGATCAAAGGCCTTTCTAAAATTATCCCTTTTCTTTAATACGGTTATCCAACTTAAGCCTGCTTGGAACGTCTCTAAAATCAAAAATTCAAAAATGGTTGGGTCGTCCTTAACGGGAACACCCCATTCCTCGTCATGGTATGCCTCATAGAGTGTGTCTCCTATACACCAACCACACCTTTGTTTATCCATGAAAAGAGTTTTGGTTTAAAGATATGGGAATATATTTGAAACTTATACAAGGGCAGTTCTGGAGCGCACCATATCGGTAAGCTCGTCGTCCATGTAAATTATTGGAATTGCATAGAGCATGGGCATGTTCTTGGGGTAGTTTTCTTTCAGGAGTGTGTTTATTGTACTGAATAATAGCGCTTTGGTCTTGCCTATGATTAAAGTGTGTTCTAAGTGTTCTAGCTCACCTGTGTCCTTGTTTTTTTCATAAACTTTCTTAGTAGAAATAACGGCACTAAAAATAAGGTCCTTTTCCGTAAGTAATTTTATGATATCCATAGTCTGGTCCCTTTCTTTAACTATGATGTGTGCGAGAATCATAATACACGGTTTTAAACACCAGTTTAGGAATTCCCGTAGGTGTCACTAGCGAAGAAACAAGGGCACTAAACTGGTGTTGAGAACAATTTTTATTCCTGTTGCACCAAAGATTCCTGTTTTGTCTTGGTGGGGACTATGAGCTCTTTTCTCTCCAGTGCCTTTGTTAAATTGGCCTCGACGTTCGCATAAATGTTAAAGAACTTTTTGGAGCCCAGAGGGCGCAGGTTTACGAACAAATCATTATTCTTTCCTTTGAAAAGACTTTCAACCCTTACGGTGGTCTCGTCAAGTCCTTTGTAATTGGCAATACCGCCTCTTTTTATGATAAAATTTGATTTTGGAAAGAATATATGTTCAAAAGGCTGGTTATTAGTTTTATTAATAATGAATAAATCACCAGACTTCGTGTTATCGGCCAACTCTTGAGACCAAATTATATTTATGGCCGAACAAATAAAAAGTAAAGAAACTAGTTTTTTCATGGCACTAAAATTTTATTATTTATTGGTTCTTGATTAATCTTTAAAGCCTCATGGGGTATTATATCTGCTTTTAAAGTAGGGTATTGTCCAAAGAAATTATCGCCATCCTCTCTTCTCAATGTCAAAGTTATTATGCCGTTTGAAGAGATATCCCTACTTTGAACGATTACTTTACTACCATAAATATTAAAGTAATTGTTCATTCCGTCCCAATCATTGAGACCACCCATTACGGCAACTACTTTATGGTTGCCTAATTCTACCAGAGGTCTCATTTCACCATACGAAGACTCCGGTTCTTCTACGGCTGTTAGCCTTAAGGTGGCCATTTGCTGTGAATAAGAGGAGGCCAAGAATGCTAAAGTGATAAAAGTGAAGTAGATTTTTCTCATAATGAATTCTCTTTAAGATTATAATAAAGATAAGCAACACAAACAATATAAAAAGCATTACTTTCGTTAAAAAATAGTTAAACGGTCATCATATAATAGTAATACTATTATATTTGAAATTATTCTACAAGTAAAGCACATGGAACAGTTGTTAAAATCGGTTAAGATTGCCATTAACGAAAATATTTATGTCAAAGATCCCGAGTCCTCGGATTTGGGTAAGCGAATAATAGAAGAAAGTATCTTGATGATTAACGAAGTGGGTTTTGAGAGCTTTACGTTTAAAAAATTAGGTATTCGAATTAAATCCAATGAAAGCTCTATATATAGGTACTTCGAAAACAAACATAAGCTGTTGTTGTACCTTACTTCTTGGTATTGGGGATGGCTTGAGTATCAATTGGTGTTTGCAACAAACGGTATTCAGAATCCTGGCGAGAAATTAGAAAAGGCCATTGAAATTGTCACCAAAACAACGGTCGAAGATTCTGCTTTTTCACATATCAATGAAATTCTATTGAATAAAATCGTCATTAACGAATATTCCAAATCTTATTTAACTAAAGAAGTTGATAAAGAGAACAAAGATGGTTACTTTGTAATTTACAAACGATTGGTCAATAGAATAAGCGAAATGATAAACAATTTTAATCCAGATTATAAGTACCCGTCAAGTCTGGCAAGTACCATCCTAGAAGGCTCATTGCATCAAAATTTTTTAAAGGATCATTTCAGTTCTTTGACCGATTGTCACGCTAAAGAAGATCCGACACATTATTTCCTTCATTTAGCCTTTTCATCACTTAAATCATAAGAACTATGGCCAAAAATATGCTAACCGCTTGGCAGCGGCTTATGGGATTACTACGTTTGGACAAAAGGGATGTTCTGCAAATATTCTATTATGCCATATTTGCCGGAGTAGTAAATCTATCTTTACCGCTGGGAATCCAAGCGATCATCAATCTAATACAAGGGGCCCAAATTAGTACGTCATGGATCGTGCTGGTGGTTTTGGTAACATTGGGCGTTGCATTTGTAGGGATACTTCAATTAATGCAGATACGCATCATTGAAAATGTTCAACAGAAAATATTCACAAGATCCTCCTTTGAATTTGCCTATCGCTTTCCAAAAATAAAAATGAGCGAATTACGGAACTATTATCCTCCAGAATTGGCGAATCGTTTTTTTGATACCCTTACGGTACAGAAGGGTCTTTCCAAAATATTAATCGATTTCCCTGCTTCGTTGTTGCAAATTATTTTTGGACTGCTGTTATTGTCTTTCTACCATCCCTTCTTCATAATTTATGGAATACTCCTATTGGGACTTATTTATATTGTTTTCAAATTTACGGCTCAAAAGGGTCTTGATACTAGTTTGGATGAGTCTCAGAGCAAGTACAAAGTGGCACACTGGTTACAGGAAGTAGCACGATCTATCATTAGTTTTAAACTTTCTGGCAAGACTTCACATGCCTTGGACAAAAATGATGCCCTTGTTGCCGAATACCTGGAAGCTAGGGAAAGTCATTTCCGGATTTTGGTATTACAGTTCATACAAATGATCGGTTTCAAGGTATTGGTCACGGCCGGTCTTTTATTGATTGGTGGGTTGCTGGTACTTAATCAGGAGATGAACATCGGTCAGTTCGTAGCGGCAGAAATCATTATTTTATTGGTCATTAGCTCGGTTGAAAAGCTTATTACCGGTCTGGAAACCTTCTATGATTTATTAACCTCATTGGAAAAACTAGGTCAGGTAGTGGATAAACAACTGGAACCCCAAGAAGGAGAAAAACCTTTTGATGAAAATGAGGGTTTTCAGGTAGAATTGGATAACGTTACTTATTTGGTGCCTGATAGGGACAAGGTGGTTTTAGACAATGTATCACTTACCATAACCCCTACGTGCACCATTCTTTTAAACGGGGAAAGCGGTTCGGGCAAGTCTACGCTTTTACGGATCATAGCCGGAATTTTAGAACCGGATTCCGGGGGCATCTATATAAACAATGTAGCCCTGAAAGCTATGAACCTTAATTATTACAGGTCCCATATAGGGCAGTCGTTACCGGAGGAATCACCTTTTGAAGGTACAATTTTGAATAACATTACCTTTGGTGACACTTCTATTCCATCCGATCAGATTTACTGGGCCTTAGAGGAAATTGGATTAACCCAATTCGTTAAGGAGCAACCAAAAGGATTGCAGACCATACTATATCCGGAGGGTAGACAAATACCCTACACCATATCTAAAAAAATCGTATTGGCGCGTAGTGTCGTAAGGAGGCCCAAACTACTTATCCTTAAAGATCCCCTGGATCAATTTGATAGGGAA